>CAVFWT010000017.1:0-40060 GCA_963626305.1 bacterium
TATATATATATTCACTATTTCAATTCACCCTTGCATGAATAGTATAATATCGGAGTGTGTTTGGAAGTTGACGATGTAATGTATAAAGTGCTCGTGAGCTTTGAAAGACATCGAAAGATACTTTTGCATTTAAAGGAGAGACATTCATGGAAAAGAAATTTTCAACGAAAGAAGTTGTAATTGCCGCAATGGTTGCTGCCGTTGTTGGTGTAATTTTCACGCTGCTGGATTATGCGTACATGCCAATGAGTGCTGTTTTGGGAACCGTATTTATGGAGCTGACCTTCGGTATCTATATGCTATCCCCAGCCCTGCCGATGTATCTGGTTCGTAAGCCAGGTTTCGCAATCTTTGGCGCACTCGTTGCGGCCGGTGTGAACTTGCTGCTTGGAAGCCCATATGGCCTTCAATTGATTCTTGCACATGTGCTTGAAGCAATCGGTGTAGAAATCGCTTATGCAGTTGGTAAGTACAATGCAGATATGAAGACACTTGTAATCGGACAGATTCTCGGTGCAATCTTCGTATTCTGCCGTGACGGATTCTTCTGGGGAACTCCATGGTCGTATGGAGCAGGCGTTGCTGCTGGTTGTGTCATCGTTCGAATCCTCAGCTCTGTAATTATTGGCATCATCCTGGTAAAAGTAATTGCTGCTGCACTGGAGAAGACCGGTGTACTGAAGGGAATGGCATGCACGAAGTAATGGCAGAGAACAATTGTTGTCTTAGAATTGAAGACGCTACATACTGTTACGATGGAGAGATGTTGCCCGTGTGGCGGCACCTCTCTTGCTGTTTTATTGAAGGTAAAATTAATGCGATATGTGGTCCGAGCGGCTGTGGCAAGAGTTCGATTCTCTATTTGATCGACGGTCTAATTCCGTACATGTATGAGGGTAATCTGTCCGGTAAAATCATTCTCGATGATGAAGACATTTCCGAATTATACCCCCGTTATCGCTGTGGCAAAATCGGTTATGTTATGCAAAATCCAGAAAGTCAATTTACGACATTTACAGTGGAAGAGGAGCTCGCATTTGGGATGGAGAATTTATGTGTGCCACCCGATGAAATGCGCCAGCGAATCGAACAGACGCTGGAATTTGTTGGAATGTCTGGATATGAGAAGTCGAATCTTGACAATCTCTCAGGTGGACAGAAACAGAAGATTGCTATTGCATCAGTCATCGTGACAAATCCGAAGGTGCTACTTCTTGACGAGCCAACGGCAAATTTGGATCCCGAAAGCCGGAAGCAAATTTTTGATTTAATCCTCCGCTTGTCTAGAGAGCGAGGAACAACAATCGTTCTGGTAGAACATAATATCGATGAAATCATCGGTGATGTGGATTGGATGATTGCGATGGATTCGCAAGGAAATATTTTGCTTCAAGGTGCTTTGCAGGAGAAACGAAGCGACTTTGACTCCATTTTACAGCACGAAAGTGACGAATGTCTTGCGATAGATTATTCCACGGAGGAGACCGTTCTTGAAATTAATGACTTAGCTTTTACCTATCCGACTTCAGGTCAGAGAGGAAGAGCAAAGAAAAACGCAAAAACAATCTTGAAAGACTTGAATCTGTCGATTTGCCGCAAAGAATTATTCGCAATCGTAGGAGAAAACGGTGTCGGAAAGACCACTTTAATGCGCCTAATATTTCGCATTTTCAAACAAGATACCGGAAGTATTAAATTGCTTGGAAAACCGATTGAATCCTATCGAAAACGTGAACTATATCATCGAATCGGTCTGGTGTTTCAGAATCCAGAGAATCAATTCATCACGAATACAGTCTGGGATGAGCTGATGTTCAGTTTGAAACGTGTGAGAATATCGGAAGAAGAGAAGTTCACTCGCGTAAACTCGATGCTCGAACGGTTTCATCTAGAAGAGGAGAAAGAGAAAAGTCCTTTTATCCTGAGTCAAGGGCAGAAACGAAGATTAAGTGTTGCCAGCATGCTCTTAACCAATCAAGAAATATTGTTTCTCGATGAGCCAACTTATGGACAGGATTTTGAAAATCGCCAGGAATTGATGAAGGATATGCAGAAATTAGTTGAAGATGGCGTTACTATTGTGATGATTACGCACGACATGTCCTTGGTGAAACAATATGCGACGCGAGTTGCCAGAATCAAGAACGGACAGGTCGTTAAGTGTCTTCCGACAAAGAAATTCTTTGAGGTTGAACGAGAGGAGCGTGAATCATGTTTGCATATATAGAAAGAGATTCTTTCCTTCATCGTTTGAATCCAATCGTAAAACTCATATTGATTTCGGTGATTACCGTTGTTGTATGCCTGTCGTATTTTCCAGTACTGCCGACCATAATATTTGTAATTACTTTCGTGGGGACTTGGTGTGTTGGTAAGATTCCATTGAGCAATCTGGCGAGAAGAATGCTCGTATTTTTCGTTGTGAGTTTTCTTTTCGTCTTTTCGATGCTCATCCTGCGAGGCTTGAACGATGAAGCCGTAATCGTAGCAAGACTGTGGTTCCTTCGATGGAGCGAACAAGACATTGTGCAGGCGGTATCACTCGGGTTTCGAATTCTGGCGCTTGTAACGATGTCGATGAGCTTTGTTCTCACGACGCGACCAAGCGATCTCGTGCTCAGTTTAATCTTGCAATGCAAGGTGTCTGTCATCCATGGGTATGCAACAATGGCAACATATCGTTTCTTGCCGGAACTACAGAGTCAAGTGGATTCCATTCATTTGGCGCAAGAGATTCGAGGAATTCCGTGGAACAAAGGCGTTATATCGCGTTTTACATCACCATTCCGCATGATGTTGCCACTTTTCTGCGTGGCAGCGCGCCGAGGAGAGCACGTGGCATGTGCGATGGAGAGCCGTGGCCTCGGACGGTTGGAGGAACGAACATATTACAGACGGACGGAAATTACGAAGGAAGATAAGCTGTTTTTAGCTATATCTCTTATTGTATTTGTGCTACTCATTGCAATGCTGGTGAAATTTGATTTGTATCGATTGAACTTTGCATCAATTCGATAGTAGAGTTAGTGACATCAATTGCTGTTAAAAGGAGGTTGAATCATGCCATATAAGAACGATAAAATCCAGTACGGTCTGCCACACGAACAATATCCGAAGGAACAGGTAGCCGAGTATTTGGAAACTTGGAGAGAAGTACTGAATCTTCAGAGTGAACCAGTTGGAATTACGATCCTCTTCACCAAAGAGGATTATGATGCGTATCCAGTCGAGGAAATTCGTGCAGCCATGCCGTATTGCATGATGGTAAAGCAGGCAGCAGTTTCAGATAAGGCGATTAAATGTCGTTTGGAGCATCACAAATGCGATGGCGCGACGACGGCGTTAGCTCTTGAACCGAGTACGGAGCGTATTGAGAGCGGTCAGGAATACTATTCTTATAAGCTCTATTCTTCGGTTGCAACGGCGAGAAGAATGCGTGAATCAATTCGAAGTTTGCACCGTATGCCGGTTAGCACGTACGGCGTTGCTGTTGTGCCACTGAAGGATTGCGAGCAGACACCGGACGTTATTATTACAATGACGAATGCACTCCAGTCGATGCGACTCGTACAGGGTTACAGCTATCGATTCGGTAAGAAGCCGAACATCGATCTTGGTGCCATGCAAGCGATGTGCTCAGAGCTCACAGTAGTTCCGTATCTTAATGGAGATATGAATGTCAGCGTGCTATGTCCTAGCACTCGTATGCTATGCAAGTGGTCAGAGAACGATATGGCGGTTGGAATCCCGTATGAACTTCTGGAACAGATTACAGAAGGAATCGTTGCGACCCAGCCGCAGTATTAAGAAGAAAATTCGGAAATAGGTGGTTTGATAATTGGTATTATCATAAGCTAAAAAATGAAAGAAGCAAGACAATTCAAAAGAGTTGTCCTGCTTTTATGTTGACAAAAATTTCGATGAAGAAGAGCTTTTGCAAATTCTAATATAATTTCTTGACCGGGGGAGGGGTAGCACGATATAATCGAATTAACATATTGATACTCCGTTAAGTTTCAAAGAAAGGAGAATATTTATGGAACGAGTTCTTGCAATGATTTTGAGCAGTATGGTTGCTGTATCGATGCTGCCAACCTTTGCATTTGCAGCAGAGGAAGATGTTGATGAAAGTTCCGGTGGTCAGGTGCAGACGGAAAGTGTTTCGGAGGAAGCACATGCTGTTTCGGATAACGAGAATGAGAATCTTTATAACTGTTATTATTATGATGATGATTCTGAGATGGAATGGGAGTTTGATATTATCAATGGAAATGCGATTATAACAGGTGGTCATTCTATGTTTGAAGGTGTTTCATCAACCGTAGCCATCCCAAGTACAGTTTCTTCAGATGAATATAATCGTAGTGCCTCTGTAACTGAAATTGCAGAAGATGCAAATATTAGACTTACTGGTTACGATTCTTCTTGCAGCAAATTAATTATTCCAGCTTCTATCACATCAATTGGTAAAAACGCCTTACTATGTTGGCAATCTAGTGATACGGATTTGCTAGTAGATTGTCAGTGTGGCTCCGCTGGTGAGAAATGGGCACTCGAAAATCGTTGCTACACAACGAATGGAGTTGTTAAAAATGTTACGACCAAGGCTGGCTTTAATAAAAAAGGTAGTGTGACAACAACTTGCAAAAAATGTGGTGCTTGCGGGATTCATACTATTGCAGCGGTAGATTTTGTGAGCATGAACTCAACGGGTTATCTAAATTCAACACGTGAATATACGGGGAAAAATTTCACTCCTTATCTAGAAGTTGCAGACACAAATCCAAGGCATTTTAATGACTCAAGTGCGAATTTGACAGAAGGCATTGATTATACTTTATCTGGACCATCAACAGTTAAGAATATTGGTACTTATAAATATACCATTACTCTCAAGGGCTGGTACTCAGGAACGAAAAAGTTTTCACTAACAGTAGTTCCAAAAACAACATACATCAAGAAGTTATCTAAGGGGAAAAAATCATTTACGGTAAAATGGAAGAAGCAGACATCTCAGACTACTGGATATCAGATTCGCTACAGCACCAGCAAGTCGATGAAGAAAGCTAAGACGGTAACCGTTAAGGGGAACAAGAAGACTTCGAAGAAGATTAAGAATCTTAAGAAAAAGAAAACTTACTACGTACAAGTAAGAACTTATAAGATTGTAAAAGGTAAAAAATACGCATGCTCTTGGGATTTAGGAACAGGTTTGAAGAAAGTAAAAACAAAATAATCTTATACGTAGAATATAATCGCGAAATAACGTAATCCTAGCCGGCAAGAGTTGATCTTGCCGGCATATTTTTATCTTTCTAAGCCAAGTAGGCTTGCTTACAAGCAAGGTTGTGTATTAAAATTAAACCGAATTATAAATAAACTTATTCATTAGAAAGGTGGATGGAATAATGAAGTCAAAATACACGAAGCTTGTGGCGGTTCTGATGTGTGTCTTGGTAGCTACGGTATATAGCGTGCCAGTATTTGCACTCGAAACAACAGCGAATGATGAAGTTACAGAAACGCAGGAAACAGAACAAAATAGTGACAGCTCTGTTGTTGACGAAGGAACGGATGGTAATATTTCTTGGAGTGTAGATAGTGATGGTGTTCTTGTTATTGCTGGAACAGGGAGTATGAATAACTATAGATATTATTATGATTCTAGTGACAAAAAATTCTATACGACTACACCGTGGGATGACTACCTGAGCTCGATTAAACAAATTAAGATTGAATCGGGTGTAACATCCATTGGTGACTGTGCATTCTATGAATCTAGTGTCCAGAATGTATCATTCGCAGATAGCGTAACGTCGATAGGAATTGACTCCTTTTGTGGCTGTGCGTCTTTAGAGGAAATCAATTTTCCAAAGAATTTGACAAAAATCGATTCTGCTGCTTTTGAACAGTGTACTGGATTAAAAGAATTAACAATTCCAGGAACGATTACCTCCATGGCATCGTACACAGACATATTCCGTGGTTGCAGCAGTTTAACAAAGGTAACCATTTCGGAAGGCGTGGATTGTATCCCTAGTCGTACATTTAAAGATTGCAGCTCTTTAAAACAGGTAATGATTCCAGAAAGTGTGAACGCAATCGGATTAAATGCATTTTCTTCGTGCACTTCTCTCGAAGAAATAACTATCCCAAGTAATGTGAAGTCAATCGGTACGTCAGCGTTTGCTTATTGTAGCTCCTTGAAGGAAATTGTGATTCCAGATCACGTCGGTACGATTGGTGCATCAACATTTTCGGCTTGTACCGCGCTAAATGAAATCACAATTCCGGATAACGTTACCTCAATCGCGAAGGATGCTTTTTCCGACTGTACAAATCTTTCTACAATCGTATGCAATCCAGGTTCTACGGCACATACTTTTGCCGAAAATAATAACTACAAAACAATCTGCATTACCCACGAGTGGGAAACTACAGCGACGCGAGACAAAGAACCGACATGCACCACTGCTGGAAGCCAGTCTATTCATTGCAAAAATTGCACTGAAACGAAAGATGTAACGCCTATCAATCCTCTTGGTCACACATTGGATGATGGTGTTGTGACAACAGAGCCAACATGCACGGATAAAGGCGTGAAGACTTTTATCTGTAGCGTATGCCATGAAGAAGTGACCGAGGAAATTCCAGCCAACGGACACACATTCACCCACAAGAAAGTTAGTGCTGGCCTTTTGAAAAACGGAACGGAATATGATCTTTGTACCGTCTGCGGAGCGAAAGCGAATGAAAAGAAACTCACCGGCTATGCGGCTTATGTTGTGAAGAGTTTCAAGGTAAGCAAAGGTAAGAAGAGTTTCACCGCAAAGTGGAAGAAGGCAAGTAAGGCCAATCAGAAGAAAATGGACGGATATCAGGTTCGTTATTCCAAGAAGTCGAACATGTCCGGCGCGAAGTACGTAAAGGCTTCCAAAACGAGCAAGTCGAAGAAAGTATCGAAGCTCTCGAAGAAGAAAACATATTATGTTCAGGTAAGAACATATAAGAAGAGCAAAGGCGTAACCTACTACTCCAAATGGAGCAGCAAGAAGAAGATAAAAACAAAATAAGATAATATCAGAGACCTCCGGCAGAATTTGCGGGAGGTCTTGCTTATGCTTAAGAATTTCTGCTCATATATAATCTCAACAGATGCAGGACGACTCATACGAGTTGCCCTGTTTTTGTATAAAAGGAAATCGAATATTCAAGTAGTCAAGACAATGTGATCGTAGACAGCAGTACCTATTTTGCGTTGCATTAAATTCTTCTTAGGACAAGTGTGTACTGAAGAGCAATTTCTCGTATGGTAGATTCTACTTACAGAAGAAATTAAAGCAAGAGAAAATGGTTGAGACAATGAAAGTAAAACTCGTAATGCGGGATATTGAATACCGAGATGCACTCGCAAAAAGATGGAGCAAGACGGGTTCCAATCTTTATGTCGAAATCGGTGAGGAGTTCGTCCAAGATGAGAATGAAATAATCATTACCGATGTGGGGTACGGCAAATTGAAACCGGGAATGATATATCTTCATCCAGAACCGAGACGGGAAGTGGAAGGAATAGGACCGCATACCTTATTCAAATATGCAGGTGCAGAATCGCTTCTTCGGGATATCAATATTTGCTTTTATCTGTGGACGGGACAAGGAACTCTTCCCGATGGACATTCATTTATACTTTTGCTGGGAGCAGAATCCAGGACGGACTTATGCCATCAATATGCATTTGCGCTTTCGCAGGAGCTTGGACGTCAATCGGAATTATCGGTGCTTTATCTGCCACTAACATATTTTATTCCAGAGATTGCTGTTGCTGCTGAGCGTGATGCAGAAGCATGCGGAACGATTCGAAAACTTGGATATTATCTTGAACAGAAGCGGGAGATTTCGCCGGAAATGTTTTTCCATCAATATTCGAATCAAGTATATCAATTGCGTTCGCTGAATAACAAGACGCTGGGGATAAATGAACTCACCCAGATAACTAATGAAGAACAGATGTCATTTATTGAGAATGTATCGAAATATTTTGATATCACGGTTCTCATGGTAGGAGATTATTTCAATAAGAATACGGTGGAATTGATGCAATTGTCGGATAGGAGCATTTTCCTTGGGAGTAATCGGATTACGGATGCTATTTGTAATTGGTTTTATCCGATGGATACGGATTCATGCATGGATTTCGGAGCGACGGAAAATCCTGAATGGATGGATAAAATTAGCATCGTGTCGGAAAACGAACGTGAACTCCTGGAGGTGCAAGCTGCTGCGAAGTTAATTTTGGAGAAAATATGATGAAAGAAATTATTCAGCGTTATGGTGAAGAACTTGACTCATTGATTCGAGACATTCGCAAGAAAATTCCCGATGGCGGAGAAGAAATGCCAGCTGACGATTTGCTTTCATATGTCGAGGATGAATTCTTTCATTCTAGATTGTGCGAACATGCGAACTTTGGTGAAATAAGCGAGCTGATACAGGCAATCTACATAAGACTTCAAAGTAAATACGGTATATTGAGGAAATATTTAGAAGATCCAGATGTCAACGAGATTATGGTGAATGGGCCGAACCATATTTTTATCGAGAAGAATCGAAGTGTCCAAGAAGTGGATGAAGCATATATCTCCTGTGAGGAATTGGAAGGGGTGATACGCATGTTTGCATCAGATGTCCATCGAGAAATCAATGAAGCCAATCCGATTGTGGATGCGAGGATGCGAAGCGGGTACCGCGTGAACGGAATCTTGCAGAATGTGGCCTTAAATGGACCATCGCTGACAATTCGAAAGTTCTTAGAAGAGATGATAACGATGGACAATCTCGTGAGCTGGGAAAGTCTTACGGAGGAATGTCGGGATGATCTCTGTGCGCTGACAATCAGCGGATATAACATTTTTATCAGCGGAGGAACTTCCTCTGGAAAGACGACGATGTTAAATGCGTTGGCGGCTTATATTCCAGAATCGGAACGTGTTGTTGTGATTGAAGACTCTGCGGAACTTCAACTCTGGAACTTGAAAAATAAAGTACACCTGGAATGTCGTAACGCGAACTCGATTGGTAAGGGTGCGGTAACGATGGACCAGTTAATTCGAACAAGCCTGCGAATGCGACCAGACCGCATCATCGTGGGCGAAGTGAGGGGTGGTGAGGTGCTGGACATGGTCGGTGCAATGGCCACCGGCCATGACGGCAGCATCTCTACGGGCCATGGAAATTCTATTCGCGGTATGCTGAACCGCTTGGAAACCATGTATATGATGAATGCAAATGTTCCCGTTTATGCGATTCGCAACCAAATTGCGAATGCACTGGAAATTTTTATTCATTTGCAGAGGGATAACGAAGGGCGAAGACGCGTGATGGAAGTAGCAGAACTTGCCGGATTTGATGGGGAAGTCTATCAACTTAATTACCTCTATCGTCTGGATAAAGATGGCAAGCTGAAGCGTACGGAGGAACATCTACTGAATAGAGAGAAACTGAGGAGGCGAGGACTCGATGACCGACTTTAGAGTCTTTCAATTTAGCAAGAAACAGAAGGTGAGGTTATATATTCTGTTTGGACTTCTGGGAGGCATACTCTCATTGCTCTTCTATCAAAATATTATTTTTGGTGTGATTATTATTCCGTTTTTTCCGAAGCTCCGTTCCTTCGTCGAAGAGAAGTATTCGGAGCGGAGACGGAGAGAGTATCTGGTGCAATTCAAGGATTTTCTGTTCATCGCGGCGACGTCCATCGGTGCTGGAAGATCCATGAAAGATGCGATTAGGGAAGCGATTCCGCGCCTTGTAGATATTTACGATGAAGACGCAATATTGATTCGAGAATTGAATTGTGTCTATCACCGAATTTCTCATGGTAATGAAGATGATTTGGACGTATTGATGGACTTAGCACTTCTCAGCAATCAAGAAGATGTGGTAGACTTCGTGACGATTTACGCTAGCTGCAAAGTGACGGGTGCGAGCCTTATTCGTGCAATGAATCAGGCGGCAATGGTCATCATTGATAAAATGACAATCGAACGTGAAATCAAAGAGCTGATTCGACGGAAAGAGCAGGAAGGTCTGATTATTCTCGCATCCCCGATTCTGGTGATTTTGTTCCTCAATCTAGCAGCACCAGATTATATTGCACCGCTATATGAGACAATACGAGGCAGAATTATTATGACAGGAGTGATTGCGTCTACAATCGGCGTATATGAGTTAATCCAGCGAATTGTTAAGGTGAGCGTATGAAAGAGAAAGCGAAAGAGTATCTCCAGCGAATTCGAAGCGATGAGAAGATGCTACGTCAGATGTACTTAATATCGTTAATTTGTGCATTGTTTCTGGCTTCTTTTACCATTAAGAGTGGCATGGAGTCTGGAAAGTACATTGTGAATTCGGATGGAAGTGTTGTCGGCATCGAGCGACGTTCGTTGTCGAATTATGAAGAATATCCGCTAAAAGTAATTGTGAGGAGCAAAGACAAACGAACAGAGAAGGATGTAGTGATTTCAAAGAACGCGGTGAAAAGCAAATCCAATACAGAAGATGATAAATCAACTGCGAAAGAGAAGAAACAAGCGCTAGAACTCGAATTGAATCAAATTCTGACAGATATTGAGTCCTCCGATGAGAAGAGGATTTCCTTTCCAAATAAATTGAGCGATGGAACTGAAATCATTTGGCAGAAGGGAACGTGCGGACATAATGAACAAGTGATAATCTTCGGAGTCTATATTTTTTTAATCACTTCGGTTTTATATGGAAAGTTTGCACCAAAGAAGAAGTCTAATAGTAGAAACCGAGAAGAGTTATTGAAGGGACTTCCACGTTTTGTCAATCAGCTTGTCATGATGCTACATGCCGGAGTCATTCTAAGCGATAGCTTTGATCGGATTTGTCAAAGTTATCAATTAGTGCCGGAGGAATCCAGGTCTTATTTTGAGAACGAGATGACGAAGCTCTATCTTTCGAATCAAAATCATCAAGTAAGTACTGCAAAAGTGTTGAACAACTATGCAGGAATGAACAATGCGAAAGAGATGCTCCGAATTTCGACGATTCTGCTGGAGAACGAGCGGCGAGGCAGCGATGTGGTGGAAAGCTTAACTAGAGAGAGTCGTTTCCTCTGGGAAGAAAGGAAAATTATCGCTGAAGAAAAAGGAAAAGCCATCGATACGAAAATGGCAGCTCCGCTAGGTCTACTTTTGATTCTATTGATTGTTATTACGATGGCACCAGCGATGCTGGCAATGTAAAGGAGGATATTATGTGTAATCGATTGATGCGTGCTCTAAGTAACAACTGCAATATTTGGAGACGAAATGATGGCATGGAAATGGTACAAGTTGCGATTCTAGTCGCAATCGCCGTTGCAATTGGTATAATTTTTAAAACTCAAATTACATCTTTCATCAATGATGTTTTTTCGAAACTGGATTCCAGCCAATTCTAGGCGAAAGAAAATATTTGAGACAGTGTGGAAATTGAATTCTTAACTTTAATATTTATCTTGTAAGTCGAATGGTAGGAAATCAAATGTGCAATAGAATGCGGAGGTCAGTATGAAAATTTTAAAAAGCAAAAGTGGTAATGAATTCGTAGAGGCATCCATTGCAATTCCAATAATTACCTTTGTTGTGATTCTGATACTGAATCTCTTCGTGTTTTATTTAAATATCCTGGTCTCAGGCGTTCGTGCACATAAGGAAGTGGTGAATGCCTGGGATTCAGAGAATGTGTTTGCAATTAAAACCCAGAAAACGATTGAACGTATTGAGATGCCGGGTACGCGGTTGTTACGAAAAAATCCATCGGCAGAACTAGAAATACGTTCTTATCTTTTCAATGAAGATTTTATCGTTCGCACAAAGGAATTAATAAATGAGAAATAAGAAGGGTTCAGCGGGCGTGTTAATGGCACTCCTGACAATTTCATTAAGCACAGCGATTCTTTCATCCATTCTGGTTATTCGTAATCTGGTGATTAATAGCGAGAGCCGAACGTTCGGACAGGTGTGGACCAAAGCAATCCTTTCGGAATATGACAAACATTTGTTCCAGGATTATCGCCTCCTGGCTTTTTTGGGAAATAACACTCAAGTTGCAAAACGAATTGCATATTACCAAAGTTACTCCATGGCTGGCAAAATGAATATTCAATTGAAAAACATTTCCGCGGAATTAAATGGTTACGAAATGTCTGACCCAGATAATTTCCGAGAAGCAATGGACAATAGTTTTGGAACAGAAGCCATTGAGTCCTTGTTAAAAAAAGAAAAACGAGCGAACCGAAATAACGTGAAACTCTCAGCTGATGGTAGCAAATTCGACGATGCAAAAGCTGCTAGCTCAGAAAAAAATGCGTCCACATCCAAAGCTGAACGGACTCGAGAAATCCGAAATCCTTGGGTTGTTCGAACACTTCCTTCGCATGGTGAAGAAAGTGGAACAGAAGTATCGAATGTTATTGAGACATTGAAGAAGCAACAGGGCTCGAACTCTATCAAAGATTTTCTTAAGAATGCGTCTTCAGAAATCTTGTTCATCCGAAAGTATTTTAACAGCGCATTAATGATTGCTGATAAAAAGAAACATTATTTTCGAAATGAGTGGGAATATCTGGTGAAAGGGAGCATGAATGATGTCACGAATCTAAAAAGTTGCCGGAGACGCATTTTCTTAATTCGAAATGGAATGAATCTATTCTACCTCTATAAAGATCCTGCAAAAGTGGAACTTGTAACTTCAGTTGCAGAAATAATAACGCCGGGACCACTTGGTGTTGCAACACAGGCAATTCTGATGGAGGCCTGGGCTGCATTGGAGTCTGAGCAAGACGTCCAAGATCTCCTGAACGGGGAACGCGTACCCATCATGAAGACCGCAGACACGTGGAAGACTGGCCTTGAATCCGTTCTTAACGACAACTCCATGAAAGAAAAACTCGATGAAGAATCTCAGAAAATGTTACAGGAAAAAGAGGGAGAAATTCAGGAAAGTATCGGCGAAACAGCACAGAAAACAGTGACGGAAGGCTTGACTTATGAAGATTATCTGATGATCTTGATTCTGGCAACTAATAGCGAAACTAGGACACTTCGAGTGATGGATCTCGTCCAGATCAATATGAAATATCGATATTACCGAGACTTCAACTTAGCAGAATATTATGGAGGGGTAAGCTTTACCATGAATGTAAATGGCAAGAAATTCTCTTTTGAAAAAGAATATCAATAAATGGAGAAAAAAGATTCGAGAGAGAAGCAGCTGCGGTAGTTATATTGTGGAGTCTGCAATTGTTGTCCCTATATTTTTGGTGGGAATGATTGTTCTTTCTGCAATCGTTCTGTTCTATTCCTGCATTGAGGATGCGAATTTTATTCTTGCAACGGAACTCAGAAAAGGTGCAATTGAAGCAGTAATTGTAGATAATCAACCGGTAATCCCACTGGAATCAGAACAGCGGATTCAGAAGAATCATCCGATTGTTCAATCGCAAAGAGTTCTTGATTACGGATTTCGAAAGACACGTAATGGCATCGATGAACTGATATATATAAAGCTAGAATTGTATATGGAATCTCGAAATCCGATGGGCTTCCTTGGAAACGGACGATATGATGTCGCGCTAATGACACGAGCATATGTTGGGCTCGAACGCAATGTCAATCCGATGAGCGAAGCGGACTTTCGAAATGAACTCGAGAATGGCGTTTTTGTGTTTCCACAAGATGGCGAGCGATATCATGCTAAGAGCTGTACTTTCGTTCAAGCAGAAAGCAAGATCGTCACCTTGAATCAAAGTGTTAAAAGCAAATATTCTTCATGCAAAGTGTGTAAGAGTAATACTGCTGTCGATGGAAGTTCGGTATATATTTTTCCAAATTATGGGGCAAATTATCACTTAACTGGCTGCAGCGTTCTCAAAAGACGTTACATTGAAATTGAGAAGGATACAGCACTGGAACGTGGATATACCCCTTGCACGAAATGTGGAGGTGGAGGAAGTTAGTATGGAACAACGAATTAGTCAGCGCATTGTAGGATATCATATCCCGAATTATATGAGCGAAATACTTGTAAGAGATTATGCGAAAACATTCCTCAAGATGGTAATTTCAAAAGATTCCGATTCTTATGAATTTACATACGAGGTAACAAATTATCAGCGTTTGATGACAGACAAAATTTCGAGTGCTCAGAAAATGAAACTGCTCGAAATTCTGTATGAAATCAACAAAGCGAATGAAGACCATTTAATTCCGGGAGAAAAATATCTACTGGAACCAGCACTAATTTATTGGAAGAATCAAGAACTGAATCGTGAGAATGTCCGAATTCTCTATTATCCAGATATTCGAGAGGAACCATTCTTGCGGAAGTGGCTCGTAATTATTGAGAAAATTCTAGACCCATCCGTGGGGAAAGAGCGAGAACTTCTAGATGAGATTCGCAATTTCTTGCGTCAGGGAAATAATCCAGATAGAATTAAGATGTTAATCGAGAAACGAAGAGTTGCCCAATTTTCGTAAATGGATAGCTTTGAATGGTGAAATCATATATAATGTTCTGTATTATTCAGAAAGGTATCTTTATTTAATGGAAATTATACGTGCCGATCATTCCGGGTTCTGCTTTGGTGTACAGCGTGCTATTGATATGACCATGGAACAAATCGAGAAAAATCCGAAAGAATCCCACAAAAGGCTTTATTCTTGCGGGCCATTGATTCACAATCAATCGGTAACCGGAATGCTGGAAAAGCGAGGTGTTGGAACAATCCAAGATATTCATGAAGCTTCTGCAGACGATCGAGTCATTGTTCGTTCTCATGGAGAACCCAAAGAATTCTATGACATTGCAGCGGCGAATCATGTGGAATTAGTAGATACGACATGCGTATTTGTAGCAAAGATCCACAAAATCGTTCAGCGAGAACATGAAGCAGGTGCCCACATCATCATTGTTGGAAATCCAGATCATCAGGAAGTGATAGCAACCAATGGATGGTGTGATTACCAGGCGGATATCCTGCAATCCCCCGATGATGCAGAGGCATTGATGAAGGATCATCCAGAACTTTTGCAAGATGGTCGTAAGTCGGTGGTAGTCTGTCAGACTACTTTTAAAGTGGAAATTCTGGAAGAAATCATGTCAGTGCTCCGAGCACATGGGATGAATGTCGAACTTTACAATACCATCTGCAGTGCGACGAGAGAACGACAAGATGCGTGCCGAAAATTAGCGCAAGAAGTCGACTTAATGATTGTCATTGGGGATAGGCATAGTTCGAATTCGAAGAAACTCTTTGAAATTGCGAAAGATAATTGTAAAAATTCGGTATTAATCCAAGATATTTCTGATTTACAGTTGAAACCAGGTGAAAAATATAATAAAATAGGCGTAACCGCGGGTGCGTCGACACCTGAATGGATAATTAAGGAGGTTATTGCTAGTATGAGCGAAAATGTCACAAACAACACAGAAAAGAATCCAATGCTGGATTTCATGGATGACATTGAGAATTCTTTGCGTCTGCCAAGACCGGGGGACGTTGTTGAAGGTAAGGTGCATCAGGTAACAGAAGATGAAGTCATTGTTAACATCGGATGCAAGAAGGACGGAATCCTGAAGAAAAACGAAGTTACTCTGGAAGAGGGTCAGACACTTGTTGACCTGTTCAAAGAGGGAGACGTTGTTCAGGCTAAAGTCATGAAGACGGACGACAACGATGGCGGAATTCTTCTTTCCAAGAAGAAACTGGAAATTAATGAAAATTACAAAGAACTCAACGAAGCCATGGAGAACAAGGAAACACTCTCCGTTAAACTGATTAAGAAGGTTAATGGTGGAGTAATTGCAGTTTTCAAGGAAGTTACTGGTTTTGTACCTATGTCTCAGCTTGCAGACACTTTTGTCACAGAAGAGAATGTTGATGATTTCATCGGACAGACTGTTGACATTAAGGTTCTGAGAGTAGACAACAGACGCAACAGAGCCGTATTCTCTAGAAAGGCTGTACTAGTTGAAGAGAAACATAAGCAGGTTGCTGAAGTATGGGCAAACCTGAATGTTGGCGACATCGTAGAAGGTAAGGTTATGAGATTTACTGATTACGGTGCATTCGTTGACATCGGTGGTGTAGATGGTCTTCTGCACATTTCCGAGATTTCTTGGGGCAAGCTGAAGAACCCACAGGAAGTTCTGAGCATTGGCGATATCATCAATGTTAAGATCCTCTCTCTCAATGAGGAGAAAGGAAAGATTTCTTTGGGTCTGAAGCAGACCACACCAGAACCATGGTCTCAGGTAGGTACAAAGTATCAGATTGGTGGAATCATCGATGGTAAGGTTGTACAGATTAAAGAATATGGTGCTTTCGTAGAACTGGAAGCAGGTCTGGACGGACTGGTTCACATCTCTGAAATTGCTAATAAGAGAGTAGAAAATGTTGCCGATGAGCTGAGCCTCGGTCAGGAGATTAAGGCAAAGATCATGGACATCGATTCCGACAGAAAGAGAATCAGCCTGAGCATCAAGGCAACTCTGAACGACGACGCAGAGGAAGCAGAAGCACAGGACGAAGAATAATTCGGATTGTTCAAAAGGTTGCCGTTTTTAACGGCAACCTTTTTATAATTCATAGATTTGTTATGGGACAAGAATTGAAGAAGATGAAGAAGGAGTTATTGGAATGGATATTCGTTTGATTGCGTTGGATCTGGACGGTACAACGATGCGGAGCAATAATACGCTTTCTCCTTATAACCAGAAAGCGATTGAGGATGCTATTGAACGCGGAGTCGAGGTTGTCGTTGCATCCGGTCGTGCTTTTACCTCTCTCCCGAAAGAGGTTATGGATATCTGTGGCCTCCGCTATGCCATTTCTTCCAATGGCGCACATATCTCGGATCTTCGCCGAGAAGGCTTTATTTACTCGAACTATATTAATGCACATACGGTAGATGAGGCGATTCGAATTGCGGATCGTGAGAATTTGATGCTGGAAGCTTTCGTTGACGGACGGCCTTACATCGAGCGCGATTTGTATGAGGATGTTCGAATTCGTGGAAGTATGTATCGTGATTCGGATTATGTTCTTAATACTAGAACGCCAGTTGAGGATCTGCTGTCTTTTATGACGAAACACCGGAATTGCTTGGAGAATATTAATTTCTTCTTCTATGATGATAAGCGTTTGGAAGAGATGAAACCGCAGATTTACGGACTTCCGAATTGCCATGTGACGTCTTCGGTCCGTAACAACATCGAAGTTGGTGGTGCACATTCCACGAAAGCATATGCCCTCCAGCAGCTCTCTGAGAGCCTTGGGATTCTGCCGGAACAGATTATGAGCTTTGGAGATGCGGGCAATGACATTCCGATGATTCAGTTTGCTGGATTTGGTGTTGCGATGGGCAATGCTTGGGACGAAGTCAAAGAGGCAGCTGATTATGTGGCGCCGAGCAACAATGAAGATGGCGTTGGAAAGACTATCCGAAAGTTTATCTTAGATTAATCTGCCTCCCCAACAAAGCTTGCTCACTGAAAACCTCCGAACAGGCGAATGTGGAAACTCAGTATAATTTGTTGAAATTATTTTAAATAGTAACCATTAATAGGAAGCATGCAAGTAAAACTTGCATGCTTTTTGCGTACATAAATTTCTGCAAGGAAATCTTCTGTTTTGAATCCAGTTCGCGCATGCATTGCAAGTAAGCGAGTTTACAAAATGGCTGTTTTAGTACTTTTTTCAACAGTTCCAGTAACATTTGCCGCATAGAAATTTTTAAGCATAAATTCTGTGGTAGAACTATATTGAGCTCAATAATAAATCATATTTTTTGTAAGATGATGCAAAGCTTTGAGATATCAATGAATGTTATGAGAAATTAAGCAAGTATAACGTCTTACATCTTCAAAAGAATAGTACATATTTGGGAGGTATAGTATGGCGAATGGTATGACGGATCGCACAAAGTTTGGCACGT
The DNA here is from genome assembly GCA_963626305.1 of bacterium. Taxonomy (GTDB): domain Bacteria; phylum Bacillota; class Clostridia; order Peptostreptococcales; family Anaerovoracaceae; genus Mogibacterium_A. The sequence goes on from CAVFWT010000017.1 coordinate 18,003, forward strand.
GCGGAGAAGAAATGGCAACACGAATTTTGGATTCGATGGGACTTATTATTTTAGAGAGAAACTTTCGCTGCAAAGCTGGTGAAATCGACATTATTGGAAAACGAGGGGATTGCTATCACTTTATTGAAGTAAAGACGAGGATGGGAAATACATTTGGGCATCCGGCTGATGCGGTTAACAACCGAAAACAACTTAAAATCATTCAAGTTGCGAAATATTATTTGCAGCAACGTCGAATTTCGAATGTGCGGGTGCAATTTGATGTCGTTGAAATTGAAGTTAATCTTTTGATGAACTGTTTTTAATTTTTGAATGTTTAGATACGGGAGAAATAGAAATGATTAGTAATGTAAATACCGCAGTGTGTGAAGGCATCAGTGGGGTTCCAATCCTTGTGGAGACGGACATTTCAAACGGATTGCCGCAGATTAATATTGTAGGATTGGCTTCGACCGTTGTGATGGAGTCAAGAGAACGAATCAAATCTGCGATTTTGAATTCTGGCTATGATTACCCGCGTCGCCGAGTAACGGTTAATCTGATCCCAGCTGGGATGCGGAAGAATGGAACTCATCTGGATTTGCCGATTGCGATGGGAATTCTAGGAGCGATGGGATATGTAAAGCCAGAAATTCTAGCAATAATTGGCTTCATCGGGGAACTAACGTTGCAAGGTTCTGTATATCAGACGGAAGGCGTCTTGCCAATGGTAATTTGCATGGCTCGGAAAGGAATCCGCAAAGTGGTGGTTCCGGAAGAGAATGTCTTAGAAGCACAACTTGCCAACAATGTTGAAATTATTGGGGTTCGAAGTTTGCAAGAGTCTATGGACGTCGCGCGAGGTTTTTCGCCCCAAAAAGAACACCCAAAGAAGGAATTCAATCGAACTCTTGACGAAGTCTGCATTTTGAACCGAACAGAAGCAAATGAAATAACCGAAAAATCCAGATTAACTTCATCACGCAAAACAGCTGAGACAAATAATGAAAGCAATCAGCTCGACTTTGCGGACATCCGCGGTCAAGAGAATGCAAAGCGTGGTCTCTTGATTGCAGCAACGGGACATCACGGCATTCTTCTCATGGGTAATCCTGGTTGCGGGAAGACGATGTTATCAAAACGAATCCCAACAATTCTGCCTCCTATGACACCGGAGCAAGTGGTGGACACTACCGTAATTTATTCTGTTTCTGGAAAGCTCAAAGGCATGAATGGACGAATAATGGAAGCGCCTTTTCGCATGCCACATCACACCATCGGAAGAGCGGGCCTCTTGGGCGGTGGCAATTATCCGATACCAGGAGAAATCACCCTTGCTCATAACGGCGTTCTTTTTCTCGATGAATTTTGCGAATTTGACCGTACGACAATCGAAGCGCTTCGAATACCGATGGAAGAAGGTATAATTACACACTTTCGACATGGAACTGCGTATGCTTTTCCTTGCGATTTTCGACTTGTGATGGCAGCGAATCCGTGCCCGTGTGGTTTCTTGGGTGATCCCGATAAACCTTGCAAATGTAGCCCTCGGCAGATTGACAACTACCGCCGTAAACTCAGTGGACCATTGCTTGACCGCACGGACATCTTGATCCATATGGAACGAGTCCAATATGCTGAACTCAATCGGGAATCTGAAGAGCGATGGACATCTTCGTCCATGCGAAGATGCCTGCAAGATGCACATGCTTTTGCAATCGCCCATGGCCGGCAACCTTATAATGGCAAAATCAGCGATAAAGAAGTGCAGAATTTGCAAATTAATGCGGATGCAGAGGCATTCTTGAAGCAAGCATATGAATCATTACATCTCTCTCCGAGGACGTATATAAAGGTAAAAAAAGTATCGAGAACAATTGCGGATTTGGCACAATCGGAAGTAATTCAAATCGAACACGTTTCCGAAGCAATCAGCTATCGAACATCTCTGGGTGACAATGCATAACAGAAAGGAATACACAATGTCAGCAACAGATTCTATAAAAGAAATTTGTATCATCGATAAAGATTCCGAGCTGTATCCAGAATCGCTACGCCATATTTCTAATCCACCTAAGAAGTTATATTGCATGGGCGACCTAACGCTCTTGGAGAAACGCTGTGTAGCGGTAGTGGGTTCGCGACGCTATTCCTTATATGGACGTCAGACAGCGATGATGATTGGCCGTTATCTTGGGAGGACAGAAATTGCCACAGTTTCCGGACTTGCGAGTGGGATTGATTCTTTTGCACATACGGGCGTATTAGAAGTGAATGGTCGTGCGATTGCGGTGCTTGGAACTGGCTTTAACCGAATCTATCCACAGAAGAACAAGGAGTTGTATCAGAAAATACAAGAAACTGGATTGGTGATCAGTGAATATGAACCGGAATTCAAAGGAAGCAAATATTCGTTTCCTGCACGGAACCGGATACTCAGTGGCATTAGTGAATGCGTAATTGTTGTAGAAGCGGGCGTTGGAAGTGGCGCATTGATAACGGCGCAGTTTGCCAATGAGCAAGGGAAAATCGTCTACGCAGTGCCCGGTAATATCAGTAGTCAATTCAGCATTGGAACCAATTTACTAATTCGTGATGGTGCAGCTCCGCTGATAATTATGGAAGATCTTCTTCGAGAACTAGGCGTGAAACCCGCATCTGATAGAGCCTCAAACCTGCGGCTTGGTGAAGATGAAGAGGAAGTATTTAATGTAATCAAAGCCAATAACGGCATTCATGTGAATGAAATCAGCCATCTCTTGAACAAGAACATCGGAAAAGTGAATGCTATAATAACCATATTAGAAATCAAAGGCATTGTGGTTTCTGGCAATGGCAAAATATATCTTGCGAATTAAATTTGCCTTGCAAATTAATTTAGTTAGAGTTATCCTATAGACTGTTGCAGAATATTTTTGAGGTGATTATTGGATGACAACAGTTTCAAAAACAAACACAAGCAATAAGGCAAGTGTTAAGAAAACAACAAAATCAACGACGGCAAAGAAGACCACGAAAGCAAAGAAGTCAGCAACGAAGCGTTCGAAGACTCTGCTGATTGTGGAATCCCCGTCGAAGGCTAAGATTATTGGAAAATATCTAGGCTCTTCATATAAGGTTATTGCGTCGGTGGGACACGTTCGCGACCTCCCGAAGAGTCGATTGGCGGTAGATGTCGAGAACCATTTTGAACCGGAATACATCAATATTCGTGGTAAAGGCCCGGTAATCAAAGAACTGAAGAAGGAAGCGGCAAGCGCTAAGGCAATCCTTCTCGCAACCGACCCGGACCGTGAAGGAGAAGCAATTTCATGGCACATTGCATATATACTGGGTATTGACCCATCGGAGAAGTGCCGTATTGAATTTAACGAAATCAACAAGGAGGCCGTAAAGGAAGCCATTAAGCACCCGAGAGCCATCAATATGGGACTCGTAGACGCACAGCAGGCTCGCCGTGTTCTCGACCGCTTAGTAGGCTATCAAATCAGTCCGCTGCTTTGGAAGAAAGTGCGCCGTGGCCTTTCGGCTGGCCGTGTTCAGTCTGCTGCACTCAAGATTATCTGTGATCGCGAACTCGAAATCACGAATTTTGAACCGGAAGAATACTGGCACATCTTTGCGGACTTTGGTAACGAATTCAAGGCACAAGCGGTAAAAAGAAATGGCAAGAAGCTCGAGGTTTCCGACGCAACAGAGGCGAATCGCGTGCGTGAGGATCTCCAAAAAAATGCTTTTACCGTAGACAAAGTCGTGCGCAAAGATAAGAAGACAAATCCGTATCCGCCGTTCACAACCAGTACGTTGCAGCAGGATGCATCCATCAAATTGAATTTTCAGACGAGACGTACCATGCAGATTGCACAGCAACTGTATGAAGGTGTGGATATCAAGGGGCAGGGATCTCGAGGTCTTGTAACCTATATCCGTACGGACTCGGTCCGTATTTCGGATGGCGCAAGAGCCCAGGCGCATGAATATATCGAGAATATGATGGGCAAGGAATATGTGGGTTCTGGAAAGTTCAGCAATAAGAAAAACAAAGACATTCAGGATGCCCACGAGGCAATTCGTCCGTCTGACGTGACACTGGATCCAGAGAAAGTAAAGGACTCCTTGACACCAGAGCAGTATAAGCTCTATCGACTCATTTGGCAGCGTTTTGTCGCTTCACAGATGGCACCGGCAGTAAGCGATACGGTTACGGTTGGAATCCTCAATGGTGATTACGAGCTGCGAGCAAGTGGTTCGACACCGAAGTTTGACGGTTGGCGCAAGGTCTATAGCTCCAGTGGTACAGATGCAACCATGAATATTCCGCCACTCAAAGAGGGCGAGATGCTTGATGCGAAGAATATTGAGCCAGTTCAGAAGTTTACGACACCACCGCCTCGTTACACCGAGGCGAGCCTCGTGAAGACTATGGAAGAGCAGAATATCGGACGCCCAAGTACGTATGCGACGATTATTACAACATTGGGGACACGCCGTTACATTAAACGTGACAAGAAATCGCTGGTACCAACGCAGCTTGGATTTGATGTGACGAATATTCTGTCGGAATACTTTGCGGATATCGTGGATGTGCAGTTCACTGCGCAGATGGAAGATAATCTGGACGCAGTCGAGCTCAAACAACTTCCTTGGAAGGATACCATCGATGGCTTCTATGGTAATTTCCAGAAAGAACTGGAACGTGCCGAGAAAGAAGTCGAACGCATTGAGCAGGAAGTCGTACTCAGTGATGAGGTTTGCGAACTTTGCGGTAAGCCGATGGCAATTAAAGAAGGCCGCTATGGTCAGTTCTTAGCGTGCTCTGGATATCCGGAATGCAAGAATACGAAGCCGCTTTTAATCAAAGTAGGCGTCAAGTGTCCGAATTGTGGTAAAGATTTGATTCAGCGCCGTTCGAAACGCGGACGTATTTTCTATGGATGCAGTGGTTATCCGGATTGTACTCTTACATTCTGGAATCGCCCAGTTGACAAGAAATGTCCGAAGTGCGATTCGCTTCTGATGGAAAACAATACGAAGAAATATCGATACAAGTGTTCGAATTCAGAATGCGATTACAAAGAAGAATAATTCGTAGAGAGAGGATATAGAAATGGGTAAAATTGAATTTCATGCAACCACCATTTGCGCGGTTCGCCGTCCGAATGGCGATATCTGTATCGGTGGTGATGGTCAGGTAACGATGGGTGAGACCACGATTATGAAGAACAACGCGAAGAAGGTTCGCAAAATCTACCATGATCAGGTGCTCACCGGATTCGCTGGATCGGTAGCAGATGCTTTTTCCTTAACAGATAAGTTTGAGAAGAAACTGGAAGAGCACGGTGGCAACTTGAAACGGGCTGCGGTGGATTTGGCTCAGCTTTGGCGTTCCGATAGTGGTGCGAGAAGCTTGGAAGCATTGATGATTGTAATGGATGCAGAGGATTTGCTGGTGATTTCCGGAAATGGTGAAGTAATTGCTCCGGATATGGACGTGATTGCCATCGGATCGGGAGGAAATTATGCATATTCCGCAGCGCAAGCACTTTATGAAAACACCGATTTGGATGCGGAATCCATCGTTCGTAAATCGTTGAAGATCGCATCTTCTATTTGCGTATATACGAACGACCATATTTTGGTTGAGAAACTCTAGGAGGGATGTAGACCATTATGAATATCAAGAATATGACGCCAAAAGAAATTGTGGCAGAACTGGATAAATATATTGTCGGACAGGATGATGCTAAGAAGTCGGTGGCAATTGCGCTGCGTAACCGCTATCGCCGCAATCAGCTGAGCGATGAAATGCGTGAGGAAATCACTCCGAAGAACATCTTGATGATTGGACCGACTGGTGTCGGTAAGACTGAAATTGCCCGGAGACTTGCCAAAATCATGGAGGCTCCCTTTGTTAAGGTGGAAGCAACGAAGTACACCGAAGTGGGATATGTTGGAAGAGATGTAGAATCTATGATTCGAGATCTCGTGGAGGCCTCTGTTCGCATCACCAAGCAGCAGCGAATTGACGAGAAATACGACGTGGCGGATCGCCGTGCTGAGGATTTGATTGTGGAAGCGCTGGTGCCGAGCGGTAAGAAAAAGAAGAAAGATGGGGAGAAGAGCAACCCGTTTGATTTCATTCTAAACAGTGGCGGTTACACCAGCCAGAAAGAAGAATACGAGAAGAAACAGCAACAAGCAGAGCAGGAGAATGTGTCTCAAGATGTCGATATGGCACGCGAGCAGGTTCGCCGCGAACTTCGTGCAGGCAATTTGGAAGAGGAACTCGTGGAAATTGACGTGGAGGTAACGCCGAACACGAATCAGCTGGATACCCAGAATGAAGGCATGATTGCTATTGGTAATATTTTTGGCGATATGATGCCGAAGAAGACGAAGACGAAACGCCTTCCAGTCAAGGAAGCTCGCCGCATCCTGAGAGAGCAAGAAGCTCAGAACATGATTGATATGGATCAGGTAGTCGATGACGCCCTCGAGAACGCAGAACAGAACGGAATTGTTTTTATCGATGAGATTGATAAAATTGCTTCCGGTAATTCTGCATCTTCCGGGGAAGTCTCCCGTGAAGGTGTGCAGAGGGACATTCTTCCAATCGTTGAAGGTAGTGTTGTAAATACCAAACATGGCCCAGTCCGCACAGATCATATGCTGTTCATTGGAGCGGGTGCGTTTCACGTAGCCAAGACGACGGATTTAATTCCGGAATTGCAGGGACGTTTCCCAATTAAGGTAGAACTAAAGAACTTGGACAAGGAAGCGTTCAAGAAGATTCTTACGGTGCCAGAAAACGCAGTGACCAAGCAGCAGAAAGCTTTGCTTGAAACAGAAGGTGTACACATCGAATTCACGGATGATGCCATCGATGAAATTGCGGAGATGGCATATCTCATGAACGAGGAAACCGAAAACATTGGTGCGAGAAGACTCTACACCATCATGGAGTCTCTTCTTGAGGATCTCTCGTATGAGCTTCCGAACCCGGAAATTACCGATGTTGTAATTGACCGTAAGATGGTGCAGGATAAATTCCAAGAGAAAGTCCGCGAAGCGGATATGGACAAGTATATTTTGTAATTATGAGTTATCGTACAGTATTTCAAGAAGCAGAAGCGGAACAGACAATCCAGCGTTCTAGATTTATCGCCCATGTGTCTCCGGTAGAATCCTACGAGGAGGCACAGGCTTATGTTGCCCGGATAAAAGAAATATACAAAGATGCGACACACAACGTGCCGGCAGTTGTTATTGGCGAAAAGCAAGAACTGCAATGGATGAGCGATGACGGGGAACCGCAGGGAACTTCTGGCCCGCCAATGCTTCGAATGCTGGTAGAGAAGGGTCTTACCAACATTGTTGTCGTAGTAACTCGTTATTTCGGTGGCGTGAAATTGGGAACGGGAGGTCTCGTTCGTGCGTATTCGAGCTCGGCAAAACTTGGACTGGAATCAGCTGGAGTATGCGAAGTGGACGACGGCGTTACTTTAGAGTACCTCTTTGACTATTCTTATTTGGCGAAAATTAACAATATGTCGCAAACAGGTGACTTTACCATTATCGCAACTGAGTATTCTGACAAAATTCAGATGACGATAGGTTGCGTATTGGAGAAGGAAGCGGAAGTAGTACAACTGTTTAATGACGTTACATCAGGGTCTTGTCAGCAGCTTTCTAGAAAAAATGAAAAAATTCGAAAAAAAGTTGTTGACAGCAAAGAGTAGCTGTGGTACTATAAATCTTGCGTTGAGCACTGAAAAAACACAACATCTTGTGACTTTTTTCTTCGCTCAATTCAAAAAAAGAGTTGCACTCGAAAGCATGTTTTGCTATAATGTGTGACAGACCGACATACGGACGCTTAGCTCAGTTGGGAGAGCATCTGCCTTACAAGCAGAGGGTCATAGGTTCGAGCCCTATAGCGTCCACCACTTTTATGGCCGGGTAGTTCAGTTGGTTAGAATGCCAGCCTGTCACGCTGGAGGTCGACGGTTCGAGCCCGTTCCCGGTCGCCATCTATGGTGGGTATCGTCAAGTGGTTAAGACCCAGGGTTGTGGCTCCTGTATACGTGGGTTCGAATCCCACTACCCACCCCATATATACGGCTATGAAAATTTAATATTGTTGGGGTATAGCCAAGTGGTAAGGCAACGGATTCTGATTCCGTCATGCGCAGGTTCGAATCCTGCTACCCTAGCCAATTCGGCGACATAGCCAAGTGGTAAGGCTCGGGTCTGCAAAACCCTCATCCCCAGTTCGAATCTGGGTGTCGCCTCCACTACAAAAGAAGCGAGAAATCGCTTCTTTTGTTTTTTGCGGTATTTCTTTTCGATGAGTGCTTTTGCGAAAAAGCACTTGGTGAAAGTTGAGGATTTATATGTTTCATTCACCAGGAGCAATTGCTTTTACAATTGGTGGGTTTGAAATCCGATGGTATGGAATACTAATTGCGTTGGGCGCAATGCTTGCAATTATCATTTCCTATTATCGCTCTCAAAAACATGATTTAAAGAACGATGACGTATTGGATGTAGCAATCATCGCACTTCCAGTTGGAATCATTGGAGCGAGAATTTATTATGTCATATTTTCGTGGAATGAACTCTATAGATTTAATCCGGTGCAAGTATTTAATATACGCGGTGGAGGATTAGCTATTCATGGGGGACTAATTTTTGGTGTTCTAGCGGCATATCTTGTTTGTCGAAAGAAAAGAATTTCGTTTCTTGAAGTTGCGGACTTGATTTTGCCGACCGTAGCACTTGCTCAGAGCATCGGTCGCTGGGGAAATTTCTTTAACGAAGAAGCGTACGGAAGAACAACGAATCTTCCATGGGCATTAATTGTGAACGGGCAGAAAGTTCATCCGACATTTCTCTATGAATCAATTTGGTGCTTCTTGCTGTTCTTATTCTTGATTTATTGGGATAATCATCATCGCAAATTCCGTGGTCAAATTGCTTGTATGTACGGTGTGTTTTATTCGTTCGAGAGATTTTTTGTTGAGTCTCTTCGCACCGATAGTTTGATGATTGGACCGTTTCGTCAAGCCATGGTACTCAGTGCGCTTGTGTTTGTTGCAAGCATCGTGTTATATGTCATCTTACATAAACGTGCGAAGGCAACAAATTGAAATATATGTATTGAAATGATATAATTATTAGCTGTGAGCGACTTCGGTCCTCTGCGATTATCATAACGAGAATAATCAGCGATAAGTATCTGAAATTTTTACAAAATATTATTTGAGGTGAGTAGATGAAATTAGGTATCGTTGGACTTCCGAATGTCGGAAAAAGTACTTTGTTCAATGCGATTACGAAAGCAGGCGCCGAAGCGGCGAATTACCCGTTCTGCACGATTGAGCCGAATGTTGGTGTAGTAACCGTCCCAGACAAGCGTCTTCAGGTGCTGCATGATATTTATAATTCGAAGAAAACGATTTATACGACAATTGAATTCTGCGATATTGCTGGCTTGGTAAAGGGTGCATCCAAAGGTGAGGGCCTTGGCAACAAGTTCCTTGGACACATTCGTGAGGTGTCGGCGATCGTACATGTAGTTCGTTGCTTTGAGAATGAAAACATTGTCCACGTGAACGGACATATTGATCCGTTGGATGATATCGAAACTATCAATATGGAGTTGATTTTTGCAGACTTAGAAGTTCTGGAGAGAGCAATCACTAAGACGACCAAGAATATGAAAGCGGACCGCAAACTTGCAGGCCAGCTTGAAATTTTGAATCGTGCAAAGACTTGGCTCGAAAGTGGAAAAAATATTCGCGCTATGGAGATGGACGAAGATGACCATGCTGTATTGGATGCAATTGACCTGCTAACGGCAAAGCCAATCATCTATGTTGCCAACGTCTCGGAGGATGAAGTTGCGGATGAAAATAATCCGTATGTGGAACAGGTTTCCAAGTTGGCGGCAGAAGAAGGTGCGAAGTGTGTGCAGATTTGCGCCGAAATCGAAGCGGAGATGGCAGAATTGGAAGATGATGAACGCGATGCGTTCTTAGAAGATCTTGGAATCGAAGAATCTGGACTGGACAAGCTAATTAAGGCGTCGTATTCATTGCTGAATCTGATTTCCTATTTAACGGCTGGCGAACCAGAGGTTCGCGCTTGGACGATTGAAAAGGGCACAAAGGCACCTCAGGCGGCTGGAAAGATTCATACAGATTTTGAGAAAGGTTTCATTCGTGCAGAGACCATTTCATACGATCAATTGGTTGAGTGCGGCGGAAACTTGGGAAAAGCCAGAGAGAAAGGCCTGATTCGGTCCGAGGGAAAAGAATATGTCGTTCAGGATGGCGACGTTATTCACTTCCTGTTTAATGTATAGTGAAAGCCTCAAAATAAGCACGTAGTCACCGCACTTGTAGGCATGAAAATTATTTGCGTATTTGCTTGATTTTTGCAAGGTTGTTGATATAATAACTATAGAGGTTATCCTTAATAATCTCTTTAATCTCTAGTCCCAATACCCTTTTTACGAAACAGGTTGCGCCCCTGCAACCTGTTTTATTTTATGTAAATTTTTATTTTGCAAAGCCTAATTCTTTAAATGGTAGTAGAAGTAATTGAAGATATGGTATAATCGAACCGTTGTTTTTAATTGATAGGAGAGAGAAATTGTACGATCCAAGAAATGTGAAATTAGCAAAATCCTTAGTGAATTACTCTGTAGAACTTCAGCCAGGTGAAAAGATTTTGATTGATTACACTGGCGTGGAGTGTGTACCGTTGGTACAACAGATTGTTCGAGAGGTATATCGGGTAGGTGGCGTTCCGTTCATTCAGAGCGACAATCCGCTTATCACTCGTGAATTGATGATGAATTGCACGGAAACGCAACTTAAGATTCAGGATGATGCAGTAATGCATCTCATGAAACAGATGGATGCTTATATTGGTATTCGCGCTGCGGCGAACGCGGCAGAGTTCAGTGATGTTCCGGCTGAACAGTACAATTTATACGATAAAATGACAGCGCCAAGCTTGAATGAACGCGTGGACCACACCAAATGGGTGATTCTTCGTTATCCAACACCATCCATGGCACAGCGTATGAATTGCAGTCAAGAAGCTTTTGAGGAATTCTATTACAATGTATCTACATTGGATTATTCCAAGATGAATGATGCGATGAATTCACTTCAGAAGCGAATGAACGAAACGGACGAAGTACATCTGGTTGCCCCGGGAACGGATTTAACGTTTTCCATCAAAGGAATTCCAGCGATCAAGTGTGCAGGTGAACGCAACATTCCGGATGGAGAGGTGTATACGGCTCCGGTGAAAGAATCGATGAATGGACACATTTCATACAATACACCTTCTGAAGAACAGGGATTTACGTTTGAAAACATCCGCTTTGAAATTGAGAATGGTAAAATTATTCACGCCACTGCAAACGATGACGAACGAATTAACCGAATTCTCGACACGGATGAAGGGGCACGCTATTTTGGTGAGTTTGCCATTGGTGTTAATCCTTATGTGTTGCATCCGATGAAGGAAACACTCTTCGATGAGAAAATTTGCGGAAGTATTCATTTGACGCCGGGAATGTGTTATGATGATGCGCCGAATGGCAATGAATCTGCCGTTCATTGGGATTTGGTTCTTATTCAGCGTGAAGAGTATGGCGGCGGAGAGATTTGGTTCGACGGAGAACTGATTCGAAAAGATGGTATTTTTATCCCGGAAGACTTACAGTGTCTCAATCCGGAGAATTTAAAATAGCTTTTAATTAAGAAAGGAGTATCTAAAAATGTGGAACAGATTGGAAGTGAAGGAGAAAGGTAAGGCTGCCTTCAAAAAAAATTACTGGACTTGCGTAGTTGTGGGCATTGTAGCTGCGCTGGTTAGTGCAAAAGGTGTTAGCTCCGGTCATTCGAATAATGGTCAGGATGGTGCCAGTGCTACATTCATGCTGGGCGTGTGCGTTGTAGCAATCGCATTAGCGCTGTTCCTTTTCAATGTTCTGAAGGTAGGTTGCGACCGTTTCTTCCTAATGAACCTTTTTGAACCAGCAAAGTTCTCGGAACTGGGATATGGCTTCAAGAAAAATTATGTTGGAATCGTTGCAACAATGTTCGTGACAGACCTTCTGATTGGCATTGGCACGGTTTTGTTCGTTATTCCAGGCGTGATTATGTTCTATCAGTATCGCATGGTACCATATATTTTGAGTGAGAAGCCAGAATTGAGCGTTGGCGAAGTGCTGTCTTACTCGAAAGAAATGATGAAAGGCAACAAGATGGATGCATTTGTCTATGACCTTTCCTTTATCGGATGGTACATTTTGACTGTATGCACATTGGGTATTGTTGGAATTTTCTATTTGGTTCCTTATAAGTCTTCTTCGGACGCTGAACTTTATGTTGCAATCCGTTCGAAGGAAATTCAGGGTCAGAATGCGGCAACATCCACAGAGGAAAATTAATCTGTTCGGATGCTAAAAAAATCATTTAATATTCTAGGTTAAGGTTGATGACGGAATGAGAAGCGAACGAAACGAAAAAGAATATTCCAAAGAAATGCAGAAGAAACATGGCAAGATGAAAGCTTTGATTGTTTCGTGTGTTTGTGTACTCGCACTTGTGGCTGGAGTTGGATTTCGAATTTACACAGTAGATAAGTTCCCGGCAAAAGCAAAGGTTAACGGTATTTCGGTCGGTGGAATGACGCTGACCGAAGCCTCGAAAAAAATTACCAAAGAGGCGAATCAGATTCAGCTAAAAGAAGATAATAACAAAGCTGTTTCCGTAACGACAAAATTCACCTTTGACATTGCAGATGCACTGAAGTATCGGTTGGCACTTTCTTCGATTGATCCGCGAAACTATGTTGGCAGTGGGGGAGATTATACTGTTTCTCTCAAGGTGTCTGGCGGAATTAAAAAGAGTGCGAAAGTCATTCGAAAGAAAATTCCAGACCGAAAGGGTTCCGTAAAGACTCAGAATGCGCATATCAATTACGAAAAAATGAAAATCGTCAAAGAAGTCTATGGTAATACTCTTGATGAGAATGCATTGGCAAAAACAGTTGCGAAATCAAGAGAGGAAGAACCGCGTACGACGACGATTTCTTTCAAAAGTAAAGATTATGTGCTGAAACCGACGATTAAATCGACGGATTTGAAAGATGAACTTGCTTTTGCCAAGAAGTACCTGTCGAAGACAATGACATTGACAGAATCTTCTGGAAGTACAATAATTGTGACGTCCACGCAGCTTGCGAAGGTAATTCTCTATTCAAAAGATGGACCGAAATATAGTGAAGATGGCGCAAAGACAGTTGCAAAGCAAATTGCCTCAAACTATCATCAATATACGTATACGGTAAGCACTCAAGAAGGGAAGAAGACACTGACCAACTATGTGATTAACCACAAAGTAAACCAGAAGAAGACGGCGAACGCGATTTATGAAGCAGCCAAAGCTGGAGAGCACAGTGCGACATTGTATCTACAGTCGGTGGATCGTGATTTGTCGACACGCGTAGAAGTGAGCCTTTCCAATCAAACCGTCTACTACGTGCAGAATGGCAAGGTGAAAATGAAGACTTCTGTTGTAACTGGTGGAGGCGTAAACGCTACGCCGCGAGGAATTTTCCAGTTGTCTTATAAGGAAAAGAATGTAACGCTCAAAGGTAGTAACGATGATGGCTCTCAGTATGCATCAAAAGTACAGTACTGGATGCCATTCAACGGAGGAATTGGTCTCCATGACGCGTCGTGGCGCAGTACTTTTGGTGGTACAATATATAAGACGAATGGCTCTCACGGATGCGTGAACATGCCACCGGCAAAGGCAAAACAGTTATACGGTTATGTTCAAGCGGGAACGCTGGTCTATGTATATTAATCGGATTTGTCTAATTGCTATTTTGCGATGAGTCTTATCGTTCAACGAGATGCTTTTTTATCGAAAACGATACCAGACTAAATGGTTATACATTTAATTTAGAAAAGTAAATCTACTAAAAAAAGAGATACAAAAAAGAGAATCGGCGTTGCCGATTCTCTTTTTGTTTAAAATTCATTCTTTAATTCTTGATTATGCGTCTACTCCGGAAAGAATACTTTCTTCCACTGCTGCTTCGCGTGCATTTTCCTCCAATACGCGGTGGTACTCCTTGAAAATCGCATCGCAAATCTTACTGCGAACAGCTGCAGTAAGAGGGTGTGCAACGTCGCGATATTCTCCAGAACCAAGACGTTTGCTTGGCATAGCGACGAACTCTCCATTCGTTCCGTTGATAATCTTAATGTCATGAACCACGAATTCATTGTCCAATGTAATTGAAACAATGGCTTTCATTTTGTCGTCGTCCGTTACCTTGCGGATGCGTACTTCTGTAACTTCCATCATTGTCCTTTCTATAATTGGTGCTTCTTTAGTTGGAAGCATCGTGTACATCTAGTTTCTAAAATTGTTTGACCGTGTAGAGAGATTATACAATGCGATTAGATAAAATGCAATATGTTAAACTTCATACAAAAGGGAGCCGTATCGAAAATTAATACTCAAAAACAAAAAAACAAACAAGGCAATTACGGTCGTTTCTTGTAATGGTATTAAAAATATTTTATAATAAATCTGTATGAATTTAGGAGGTGCCTGGATTGAATAGTATTTCAAATTATAAAAAAATTCACTGTCTTGGAATTGGCGGAATCGGACTTTCTGCAATTGCGGAAATCCTTCAGAACAACGGTCACATCGTATCCGGAACGGATATTAATGAAACCGATGTTACTCGTCATCTCGAAGATGTAGGCATTAAAGTGATATATGAACATAAAGCAGAAAATGTCGATAATGTAGATGCTGTAGTGTATTCCGCGGCGGTCTCCGCAGAAAAACCAGAGATGGTTCGTGCGAAAGAATTAGGCCTTCCGTGTTTCAGCCGTGCTGAAGTTTTGGGCATGATTATGGATCATTACAAGAACAGCATCGCGATTTGTGGAACCCATGGAAAGACTACTGTTACATCGATGACGTCGCTGATTCTTCTCAAAGCAGATTATAAGCCGACCATCCTTGTAGGCGGTAACCTTGAAGAAATCAACGGCAATGTAGAAATCGGCGAGAATGAATACTTTGTTACCGAGGCATGCGAATACATGGATAGTTTTCTGCAGCTTCGTCCTAGTATTGGCGTAGTGCTGAACATTGATTCGGATCACCTCGATTATTTCAAGAATATTAACAATATCAAGAAATCTTTCAAACAGTTTGTAGAACAGATTCCAAAAGAAGGTATCGTTATTGCGTTTGATGGTAATCCATTCGTACATGATATTCTTCAGGGAATGGACAACAAGCTTACTTATGGATATACGGAGAGCAGTGACTACTATGCATCGGATATTCAATTCGATGACAATGGATATCCAGAATACGATTTGTATCATAAGGGGGATAAAATCACACACGTACATCTGAGTGTTCCGGGGGAGCACAATGTATTGAATTCAATGGCGGCGTTCGTTACCGCTCATTATCTCGGCGTGGATGTAGATGTCATCACAAAGACGCTGAGAGCATATACTGGAACGCACCGACGCTTCGATTTCACGGGGTATACCTCGAATGGTGCGAGAATTATTGATGATTATGCGCACCATCCAACCGAAATCAAGGCAACATTGAGTGCGGCACAGAATGTGAAGCATAATGAATTGTGGTGCGTATTCCAGCCGCATACATATACGCGTACCAAAGCCTTATTCGATGATTTTGCTGATTCTTTCACGCAGGTGAATCACTTGATTCTGGCAGATATCTATGCAGCAAGAGAGAAGGACGTGTATAACGTTTCTTCAGCAAAACTGGAAGCTGCGATAGAGGAGAAACATCCGGAAATGGATGTTCGTTACATGGCGAACTTCGAAGATATCGCATCGCATATTGAGGAAAACGTCAATAATGATGATATCGTAATCACAATGGGCGCTGGCGATGTGTACAAAATCGGAGAGATGCTCCGCGTAGATGAATCGAAGGGGAATTAAATGAAGTTTGAAGAATATCGTGCAGAAGAGAGCAAAAGAATCCAAGAGAATCGCCGCCGCATGGAAGAAGACGGCGTCATCTTTCAGGATTTGTATAATGCTTATATCGACGAGAGTGTAGTGATTGAGAAAGGTGCTTTTATCGCAAACAATGTGACACTTAAGGGCAACACCATCATTCATAAAGGAGCCTATATCGGGCAGTCCTCGTTCCTGAACAATGCAGAAATTGGCGCCAATACGAAAGTGGAGACGTCTTATGTGCTTGATAGTAAGGTAGGTGAGGACACGACCGTTGGTCCGTTCGCATACATTCGCCCAGGTAGCGTAATTGGTAACGAATGTAAAGTGGGCGACTTTGTCGAGGTGAAAAATGCGACTTTTGGTGACGGCACGAAATCATCCCACTTGACATATATTGGCGATGCTGATGTAGGAAACAATGTTAATCTGGGGTGCGGCGTAGTGTTCGTCAATTATGATGGTGCGAAGAAGTATCGTTCCACCGTTGGAGATAATAGCTTTATCGGTTGCAATTCGAATTTGGTTGCACCGGTAAATATCGGTGAAGGGGTGTATGTTGCAGCAGCAACCACAATCACAGAGGATGTTCCTTCGGACGCTCTTTGTATTGGCCGAGTTCGGGCGGAGAACAAAGAGAATTGGGTTCGCAAGAGAAAAATCCTGAAGAAAGACCAATAACCTGATCATCGGGTTCATTGAATAGTCCGTTTTTATTTTTCTAACATATGCTTAGGGGGTATATACACATGGAAAGTAACGCTTTTTCCAATTTGAAACTGTTCGCATGCAACTCGCATCCGGAACTGGCAGAAGAAATTGCCAGCTTGATGGGCGTAGAACTGGGCAAAACTACGGTAAGCAAGTTCAGCGATGGTGAAATTTCGGTCAGCATCTGGGAGTCGGTTCGTGGCAAAGATGTTTTTATCATCCAGTCCACTTGTGATCCGGTAAATGATAACCTGATGGAACTGCTGATTATGGTTGATGCGATGAAGAGAGCGTCGGCTGGCAGTATTAATGCTGTAATTCCTTATTATGGATACGCACGTCAGGACCGCAAAGCAAAGGCAAGAGATCCGATTACGGCAAAGTTAGTTGCAGATCTGTTGTCTGCGGCTGGTGTAGATCGTGTTATCACAATGGATTTACACGCAAACCAGATTCAGGGATACTTCAACATCCCAGTAGACCACATGATTGGCTTGCCAACACTGACGGACTATTTCATGAAGAAAGAGCTGGAGGATGTTGTTATCGTATCTCCGGATCACGGAAGTGTTCCGAGAGCAAGAAATATGGCAGAACGCATGAACTGTCCGATTGCTATTGTTGATAAGAGAAGACCAGAACCAAACAAGAGTGAAATCATGAATATCATCGGTGACATCGATGGGAAGAATTGCATCATCCTGGATGACATGATTGATACAGCTGGAACAATCAGCAATGCTGCAAATGCAATCAAGAAATTGGGCGCCAAGGAAGTATATGCTTGTGCAACACACGGCGTACTCTCTGGCCCGGCAATCGATAGATTGGAAAAAAGCGCAATTAAAGAACTCGTAATCCTAAATACTTTGCCTATTCCGGAAGAAAAGAGAATCGATAAGATGGAAGTTCTCTCTGCAGCCCCAATCTTTGCAGAGACAATTTGCAGAGTTTATACTCACGGTTCTGTTAGTGCAATGTTCAAGTAACCTATGTACATTATTGCAGGATTAGGAAATCCGGGACAGAAATACGAAAATACCCGGCACAATATGGGATTCAAGACTATCGATTGCTTAGCGGAAGAATTTGGCATTGATGTCAATCGCTCGAAGTTCAAAGGCCTAATTGGAGAAGGCCGGATTGGGACTGAGAAAATCATTTTGCTTAAACCACAGACTTATATGAACTTGAGCGGTCAATCCATTCGAGAAATCGTCGATTATTACAAAGTTCCAGATGAGAATTTAATTGTGGTTTATGATGATTTCGATTTGCCAATTGGTTCTATCCGTATTCGAAAGAGCGGTGGACCGGGCACGCACAACGGAATGAAATCTGTTGTAGGAGAACTTAAATCCAGAAAGTTTCCGCGTATTCGAATCGGAATTGGCAGTAGCGATGGTTCGACGATAGACTTTGTTATCGGCAAAGTCTCAAAAAGCGAACAAGAAATTCTCGCTCAAGCATCCAAAGCGGCAGCAGATGCAGCAGCCGATATCGTTCGGATTGGCATTGAGAATGCGATGAATATCCATAACACCAAGAGGAATCGAGAGAAGGATGATCATTAATTTTACAGGGGTAAGCGGCAGCCGTGTCGCTTACCTCGCTTCACAGGAAATTGAAAAATACAACGCAACACTTATCATAGTATCTTCAAGTCAAGTCGCAGAACGTCTTCGGGAAGATATTTCTTTTTTTGCGCCAGAAATTACTGTGTCTGCACTTCCGGCGGAAGAGGAACTTCAATTTCTCTATGAAGCGAGAGACAAAGACCGTCTGGTCCGTCGCATTCGCGGTATCGATGCATTAGCTCGCGGCAAACACAATGTCGTAATTGCACCGATTTCGGCCGCGTTACGTCCAGTTATTCCCAAAGAACGATTCGTTTCACTTCAGAAGACGATTCACCTCGGCGATGAAATTCAGCCAGAGGAATTGAAAGCCTTCCTCGTAAGTGGTGGATATGAATATACCAGTGTCGTAACTGCGCCGGGCGAGTTCAGCGGACGTGGTGATATTATTGATATTTTTTCGCTGGCTTACGAGAATCCAATCCGTCTAGAATTCTTCGATACGGAAATCGATTCCATGCGAACATTTGATTCTGTGACGCAGCGTTCCTTGGATTCTATTTCAGAGTGTCGAATTGTTCCAGCGGTTGAATTCATGCCGAACGAGGAGGAAATCGAGGAGGCACTGGCGAAAATTACCTCGCGTTATCAATCTCGGATTAATGAACTCAAGCAAGCGCGTGATGAAGGTGGTCTTCAAGACAACCGCGCGGAACGTTATGAAGAGGAACTCGTTCGAATTACTGAGATGTTCCGTGAACGCACGAACTTGCCAATTTTTGCGGATTATCTTTCGGACTTCGCGGTCCCAGAAGTTTACTTGTGGGACTATTTAGATAACGGACTTATTTTTATCTCTGATCCAACTCGTATTGTCGAAGAAATTCCTGAATACTTAGATAAAAATAGATTCTATGATGCTTATCATACGTGTCCGGATATCCGAATTTCAACACCATTCCCAGAGCGCATCGAAGGGATTGATTCTCTCGATGAAGTTCGAAATGTTCGAAGTATTCCGGTTGCACCGTACAATGGACAACTTCAAATGTTGGCGTCATCCATTCGCGGATATCTTAAGAAGGGATATCAGGTTCATCTAGTTTCATCGGGCGAGGAACGCAGTGTGCGCCTTCGAGAATATTTAGAAGAGAGCAATCTTTCCGGAAATTTATACTATCATGTTGGTACGCTGACGTCGGGTTTGATTCTTGAGGAAGATAAAATTTGCTATATCGCAGAGAATGACATCTTTCCTGGACAGAAGAAGAAATCGCTTCGTCGCCGTAAGAAGAAAAATGGCTCGATTGATTTCTCGGATCTTCAGAAAGGCGATTACGTTGTACATGAAGTGCACGGAATCGGTCGCTTTGAAGGCATCAAGACCATGGTGACAGATGGTGAAGCGAAGGATTACCTAAAGATTCATTATTCTGGATCAGATGTGCTCTACATTCCAACTGAGCAACTTGACATTATCCAACGTTACATCGGAAATGAAGGAAATGCGCCGAGACTTTCGAGATTATCGGGCGGTGAATGGCAGAAGACTCGTGAGCGCGTGCGCAAGTCGGTTATGGCAATTGCAGAGGATCTCGTAAAACTCTATGCAGAGAGAGAGGCTGCTGGCGGATATGCCTTCTCGGAAGATACAGTGTGGCAGCAGGAATTTGAAGAAGATTTTCCATACACGGAGACAGCAGACCAGCTTCAGGCGATTGAAGAAATCAAGGAAGATATGGAGAAGCCACTTCCAATGGATCGTCTTCTTTGCGGTGATGTCGGATATGGAAAGACGGAGGTCGCGGCTCGTGCAATTTTTAAATGCATTTCGGAGGGGAAACAAGCGGTTCTTTTAGCACCGACAACGTTGCTAGTAGATCAGCATTATCACACACTCAAGACGCGATTTGCGAAATTTCCATTTGAAATAGAGATGCTCTCTCGTTTTAAGACGGATCAGGAACAAAAGAAAATTATTGAGAAGTTGAAGAAAGGGACCGTGGATCTCATCATCGGTACCCACCGAATTCTTTCAGAAGACGTGCAATATAAAGATTTGGGATTGCTAGTCATTGACGAGGAACAGCGCTTTGGCGTGAAGCACAAAGAGAAAATCAAAATGCTTCGAAAGAACGTGGATGTATTAACGCTTTCCGCTACACCAATTCCTCGTACGCTGAACATGTCTTTAACGGGAATCAAGAATATCAGCACAATCGAGGAGCCCCCGCAGGATCGGCTGCCCGTTCAGACCTATGTAACACCAGAGGATGAAGATCTTATCCGCGATGTCATCGAGCGAGAATTGAATCGTGGCGGGCAGGTCTTTGTTATTTTTAACCGCGTAAAAGGAATCCGTAAGGTTGCGGAGCGAATTCAAGAATTAGTTCCACATGCTAGAATTGGTGTCGGGCACGGAAAACTCGATGAACGTTCGCTTGAAAATGTTATGCTGGACTTCGTTGAAGGCCGCACGGACGTTCTCGTTTCGACGACGATTGTGGAGACTGGAATCGATATTCCAAATGCCAATACCATCATCATTATGGATGCGGATCGCATGGGACTTTCGCAACTTTATCAGCTTCGCGGTCGTGTGGGTCGTTCGGATACATTGGCGTATGCCTATCTCACATACAAACCTGAGAAAGTTCTGACGGATGTAGCAAGAAAACGATTAGCGGCAATCCGTGAATTTACAGAATTTGGTGCAGGATTTAAACTTGCGATGCGCGATTTAGAACTTCGCGGCGCAGGAAATGTGCTTGGTGAGGCACAGCACGGGCATATCGAAGGTGTTGGATATGAGCTATATTGTAAAGAAATTGAACGAGCTGTTAGCCGCCTAAAAGGAGAAGACGTAACAGAAAGCCGTTCCGAGAGCACACTGGAATTCAATGTTTCTGCACGAATCCCAGAAGGATATATTGGGGACGAAACGTTAAAATTACAAGCGTACAAGAAAATTGCACAAATAGAGACAGAGGAAGACGCGGATGATGTAACCGAGGAGCTGATTGACCGCTATGGCGATGTACCAGAAGTTACTGTTAATTTGATTCGCATCGCAGAAATCCGAAGCACCGCAGAACGTCTCGGTATTGAAATCTTGAAGCAACTGGGTAACCGTGTCCAAATTACATTCTATGAGAATAGCCCAGCCCCAACGTATGGATTGGTGATGGCAACGCAGGCGCTAGGACAACGGTTGACGATACAAAGCGGTCGTGTGCTGAACCTGAACCTTTTTATTGGGAATGATGATCTCCTCAAAACCGTCCTCACTGTTTTGAGACTTTTACAACAGAAAGAATAGGAGAATATATATGCGCTTAGATAAATTTTTAAAAAATTCTAGAATTATCAAAAGACGAACCGTTGCAAAAGAAGCTTGTGAACAAGGCCGTGTAGAAGTGAATGGTAAAGTCGCAAAACCGGGTGTTGAACTTAAAATCGATGATATTATCAAAATTACCTTCGGAAACAGCAAACTGACCGTTCGTGTTCAGAAAATGACCGAATCTTGCAAGAAACAAGATGCAGAAGGCATGTATGAAATCATTAATTCTGAAACTCACTCACCAGAAGCGGAATAATCTCGAAAATGGAAAGAATCTAAAGACATGAAAACGCCCCTGCGAACTTATGCAGAGGCGTTTTTGTGTTAATGGCTCTTAGCCAATCGAGGACGCATGCGTCCGAGACAAAAGAACCACCCG
>CAVFWT010000018.1:0-27314 GCA_963626305.1 bacterium
CCTGTTCTACTAAGCGTATCGAGCAGTCGGCATCAAATTCTCCGCGAAATCACTCTTATCCATCGGTCTTTCATCACTGTGCCTTACGCTTGTTCCAGTACCATCGACACCAGTTTTCAATGATTATCTGACTGCTTGCGTTGTGGCTGGCGTTATTGGTGGAATCGGTTCTGGCATGATTCTGCGTGGTGGTAGCTCCACAGGTGGTTCGGATATCATCGGCGTCTGCATGTCGAAGACGCATCCGAACACGAGCGTTGGGCAAATTAATGTATTATTTAACGTGGCAGTTTATGGAATTTGCTTGATTGTCTTCAACATTCGTATTGCCGTATATTCTTTCATTTATACGACCGTTCGGTCCACATATATGGATCGCATGCACACTCAGAACATCAATTCGGAGGTCATGATTTTCACGAAGCATGATGGCATCGACAAACTCATCGCGAAGGACATGGGTCGTGGTGTCACTAAATGGAAGGGTAAAGGTGCTTACACGGAGGATGACATCAACATCCTGGTTGTGGCAATCACCAAATATGAAGTTGCCCATCTAGAACACATCGTCACTGAAATGGATCCCCATGCATTTATTATGCTTCAGGAAGGTGAGCGTATCGTCGGAAACTTCAAGAAACATCTCGACTAAGCAAGATGTGATGCACTAGAAATTTGATGTGCGTTATAATCCGATATGAAATACAGTATTGTATTGGTAAAAAAATATGAGGCTGGAATTATTCCAGCCTCATTTCTATTGTGCCAAATCCATCCGACACATCCACTGTGGCGATGGAGCCATTGATTAACGTCATGCACGGCTTCACATGTCCGATGTCGCAGTTCCAGACAACTGGTACATCAAAGCACCGTGCGAGGAGTTCCATATACTGTTCGTCTTCGGCATCATGGGAGAACATCACACGGCCGAAGATAACCCCCCTTGTTCCTTCGAAATATCCAGCATATTTCATTTGCAACATCGTGATGTAGAGTGTTTCCGGCGTCATATCGAATGGATCGAAATACCAGAGTATTCCTTCTTTGCGATACCGATTCAGGAAGTCGTTGGTGCCATCGTATGGCGTTCCCATCAATTTCGTAATGCAATCAATGCATCCGCCTATCAGACGACCGCTAAAGTGCACATGTTCATCATTACCCTGTACCTGACTCTCCCAGTAGACATTGCCGTTCAAATCAGTGGTGTCGCTGAAATCGTGGCTATCATCATATTTGTCAAAAGAATGCTGCGTAATTAAATTGCCACGAATAATTTGGAGCATGTTTTCCTGGAACGGATGAAGCGGATTCCAATCGAAACTTCCTGCGTTGAAACCGTATATTGTTGCAATATCTAGCTTTGTTGTAATCGGATAGAGAATATTGGTTGGATCGCTAGCTCCAGCAATCCATTTCGGATTCTCTCGGATTTCGTCCCAGTTCACATAAGGTAACATCTCTGGCGCGAAGTCACCACCTGACGCAGAGAATACGGCATTGATGTTCGGGTCAGTGATGAGCTCCGATAATTCTTTTGCACGCTGCTCTCCCGATGCAGGGCGTATACTATCCACGCGAACACTTGCTGTCTCTTTCGTGTAGTATCCTGCTTCGTGAAGTGTATTTAGTGATGCGTCAAATGAAGCGAGCTTGTGACCGACGCCTGCACTGGGTGGACAGATGCCGATTGCATCGCCTTCTTTGAGAAATTTTGGGAAAATCATAAGTCGTTATAAGCTTCCTTTCTATATAATACGTGTTTTGCATGTGTTTGAATTGCATCAATTATACGTAATGAACCATTTTCGATTGTATTTCTTTAAAAACAACCGATTAAATTACTCCGTAAATGTACCTTGCAAGCCGTTTGAGAACAAAATTCCGCACGTTACGTACATCGATTGAGGCGATTGAACAATTGTTAGACCCAAAGACTTCGCCAACTTAATCAAAGTTGGGTCTGGTTCGTTTCGTCCGATAAAAATTACACAAGAAATACCCATTAATTCTGCCGTCCTTAGAACTTGTGGATTATATAAAGCCGTAATTAGAATAGACTTATCGTTTGAATAAGCAAGCATATGACTCATCATATCCGAGCAAAATGCGCCGCTTAAATCCATCTCCAAATCGCTGTTTTCCGTAAGAATTCTTGCGTCGAGCAAATCGACAACTTCTCGTAAATACATAACTCCTCCTTGTACAAAAAGCAATCCATTAATTTAACAAAATATATAATTTAAGACGTTTAAATTATGTCAAATTGGTTTGTGCTATCTAACCAATTTAGATGCTTGAATTTAGCGAAAAAACTAACAATTCTTGCAATTTCATTATAAATTAACGTATAATTCCATTGCAAGTGTATTGCAAGATGAATTTGTTTTTCACGCAAGGAGGTATTGTATGAAAGTTTCAAATGTTCCATTCAAGGGTACAGCGGAACAGGAAACCGAACTTCGAAAAGTCATCGAAGAGCATAAGGGTGAAAAGGGTTCGTTAATGCCTATCATGCAGGCAGCACAGGAGATTTATGGTTATCTTCCTTATCAGGTTCAGAAAATCATTTCCGATGAAACTGGTATTCCGATGGAGAAGATTTACGGCGTAGCAACGTTCTATGCCCAGTTCAGCATGTCCCCGAAGGGCCAGTACGAGGTTTCCGTCTGTCTTGGTACTGCATGTTATGTTAAGGGCGCTGGCGAACTTCTCGAAGAAGTTGAGAAACAGCTTAAGATTGGCGACGGTGAATGCACGCCAGACGGCAAGTTCTCTTTGGACACATGTCGTTGCGTAGGTGCATGTGGTCTGGCTCCAGTTATGATTGTTAACGGAGATGTATACGGTAAAATTACAGCGGATGATGTTGCAGACATTCTGAAAAAATACGCATAGTATACATTCAGAATAGTTGGTTATGTTGGAGGATATAATGAAATCATTAGAAGAACTCAAAGTCGTTCGAGATCGTATGCAGTGCATGGTAGAGCCAAGACTCGTAGACGACGCTAAGAAATATGAAGATGCACCGAGCAAGTTTGTAATGGTCTGCGGTGGTACTGGATGTCATTCCGGCCACAGCCAGGAAGTTATGAACCGCTTTAATGAACTGATTAAAGCTGAGGGCATGGAGAATGAGGTAAAAGTAATTCAGACTGGATGTCAGGGACTCTGTGCAAAGGGCCCAATCGTTGTAGTTCATCCAGGCGGTACTTTCTATGAAGAAGTAAATCCGACGAAGGCAGAGAAAATCTTCAAGGATCACGTAGTAGGTGATCGCCCAGCTGATGAATATCTTCTTCGCGAAGAGAATGCAGATGGGGCTGATTCGGATTTCCGCTTCTATAAGAAGCAGACCAGAATTGCATTGAGAAACTGTGGTGTAATCGATCCAGAGAATATCGATGAATATATCGGTACTGGTGGATATGAAGCACTGGGACGTGCACTGACTCAGATGACACCAGATGAAGTTATCCAGGTTGTACTGGACAGTGGACTTCGTGGCCGTGGTGGTGCCGGATTCCCAACTGGTAAGAAGTGGAAATTTGCTTGCGCTAACAGAGGTGAAGTACAGAAGTATGTATGCTGTAACGCCGATGAAGGTGACCCAGGTGCATTCATGGACCGTTCCATCTTGGAAGGTGACCCTCATAGTGTATTTGAAGCAATGGCTATTGCTGGTTATGCAATTGGAGCAGATCAAGGATATATTTACGTTCGTGCAGAGTATCCAATCGCTGTAGAACGTCTCCGCATTGCGCTGAGACAGGCGAGAGAATATGGATTCCTCGGTAAGGATATTTTTGGCAGCGGATTTAATTTTGACATCGACCTGAGACTGGGCGCTGGTGCTTTCGTCTGCGGTGAAGAAACTGCACTGATGACATCTATCGAAGGTAACCGTGGTGAACCACATCCACGTCCACCATTCCCAGCTGTTAAGGGTCTGTTTGAATCCCCAACGATTCTGAATAACGTTGAGACTTATGCGAATATTCCAGAAATCATCGTAAAGGGTGCAGACTGGTTTGCTTCGATGGGAACAGAAACATCGAAGGGAACGAAAGTATTCGCTCTCGGCGGTAAGGTTAACAACACCGGTCTGGTAGAGATTCCGATGGGAACAACCCTGAGAGAAGTTATCGAAGACATCGGTGGCGGCGTTCCGAAGGGAAAGAAATTCAAGGCAGCTCAGACGGGTGGTCCTTCCGGCGGTTGTATTCCAGAACAGTATTACGATATTCCAATCGATTATGAGACGCTGAAGAGCATCGGATGCATGATGGGATCCGGCGGAATGATTGTAATGGATGAAGATAACTGCATGGTAGATATCGCGAAGTTCTTCCTCGAGTTCACCGTAAGTGAATCTTGTGGTAAGTGCACACCATGTCGTATCGGTACCAAGCGTATGCTTGAAATTCTGACTCGTATTACCGAAGGTAAGGGCGAGATGGAAGACCTGACTAAGCTGGAAGAATTAGCAAAGTACATCCAGGCGAACTCCCTGTGCGGACTCGGTCAGACTGCACCGAACCCAGTACTTTCTACAATGAGATATTTCCGCGATGAATACATAGCTCATATTAAGGATAAGAGATGTCCGGCTGGTGTCTGCAAGGCGCTCTGCAGCTATGAAATTGACGCTACTAAGTGCAAGGGTTGTACGCTCTGCGCGAGAAATTGCCCGGCTGATGCTATCATCGGTAGCGTGAAGGAACCACATAAGATCGATCAAGAGAAGTGCATTAAGTGCGGTGCATGCAAGGACAACTGCCGATTCAATGCGGTTGTATTCAAGTAGTGGAGGTTCAAAATGGGAGATATCAAATTAACAATCGATAATATTGAAGTTACTGTTCCAGAAGGCTCCACTCTTCTCGAAGCAGCACATGCAGCTGGAATTGAAATTCCGACCCTGTGCTATTTGAAGGGAATCAATGAGATTGGTGCCTGTCGTATGTGCCTCTGCGAAGTAGAGGGTTCAAGAGGTCTGGTGACCGCTTGCGTATTCCCGGTAACTGACGGAATGGTTGCACATACAAATACAGAGAAAGTTCGCGACGCGAGAAGAAAGACCCTGCAGCTGATCGTTTCCGATCACAACATGGACTGCCTTGCTTGCGTTCGCAACAATAACTGCGAGCTTCAGAAGCTCTGCAAACGTTATGGCGTAACGGATACGAGTTACTATGCGGGAAAGAAGAATTCTTACAGCCTGGATACCAGCTCGAAAGCTATCGTGCGTGATAACAACAAATGTATCCTGTGCCGTCGCTGTGTAGGTGCTTGCGTGAATTCACAGGGCATCGGCGTCATCGGTGCGAATAATCGTGGATTCGATACATATATCGGAAGTGCTTTTAACCTGCCATTGGCAGAGACTAGCTGTGTGAACTGCGGCCAGTGCGTTGCAGCTTGCCCAGTAGGTGCACTTTATGAGAAGGACTCTAAGGCAGATGTTAAGGCTGCTTTGGAAGATCCAGATAAGTTCGTTGTTGTACAGGCAGCACCATCCACACGTGTTGGACTGGGCGAATGCTTCGGCCTGCCAATGGGCACCATTGTTGAAGGTCAGATGTCGGCAGCTCTTCATAGACTGGGATTCGACCGCGTATTCGATACGAACTTCTCTGCTGACCTGACCATCGTGGAAGAAGCCCATGAGCTGATTGACCGCGTACAGAACGGTGGTGTGCTTCCGCTGATTACATCTTGCTCACCAGGATGGGTTAAGTACTGCGAGCACTATTACCCGGACCTGCTTCCGAACGTTTCCAGCTGCAAATCACCGCAGCAGATGTTCGGTGCAGTGGTAAAAACATATTACGCTGAAACCATGGGTATTCCGGTGGACAAGATTGTTTCCGTATCCATCATGCCTTGCACGGCAAAGAAGTACGAATGTGATCGCCCAGATCAGGATGCAGCAGGTGTTCAGGACGTTGATTACGCACTGACTACCAGAGAACTCGGCGACATGATTAACGAAGCTGGTATCGACTTCGTTAACTTGGAAGACATGCCATACGATAGCCCACTCGGTGATTACACTGGCGCTGGCGTTATCTTCGGTGCAACTGGTGGCGTAATGGAAGCTGCTCTGAGAACCGCTGTTGAGACAATCACCGGCGAAGAACTGGAGAGCGTTGAATTTACCGATGTACGTGGCGTTGAAGGCGTGAAGGAAGCTTCGTACAATGTGGGCGGACTTGAAGTGAACGTTGCAGTTGCCAGCGGACTGGCAAATGCAAAGAAGGTTCTCGATATGGTTCGTTCCGGCGAGAAGAACTACACGTTCATCGAAATTATGGCTTGCCCAGGCGGATGTGTTAACGGTGGTGGACAGCCAATCGTTGATTCTGCTGTACGTAATTTCGTTGATGTTCGTGCTGTACGTGCGAAAGGCCTGTATGAGCTGGATAAGAATAGACCGCTTAGAAAGTCTCACGAGAATCCAGAAGTCAAGGCTCTCTATGAGAATTACCTCGGCGAGCCAGGTGGTGAGAAAGCACATCACATTCTGCACACTACATATATTGAACGTATGGTGAATCAGCAAGTAAGTGAATAATTCTGTTTCACCGAACGAATTGTTCGAAACAATGAATTCCTTGCGTGCTCGGTAGAGCAAGATGAATAGAAGTAAGAAAACTGCGGACCGAATGGTCCGCAGTTTTTGTGTGTGGTTATTTGATGTGCGGGTTGTCAGAAATAGAGAATGATTCATGCAAAGCTTGAAAAGGGAAGTTCTGTTCCCGATAGGACTTTGAATCAAGAAATAACGTTGTGAGCAAATTGTAGATACGATATTATCAGGCTAGTAAAGAACCAATTCGGAGGTGGGATATGGGAAGCGTGCACAGAATTTCTTGTAAAAAATGTGGATACAATATTTCAATTAATGACGGCATTGGTTTTCTATTCCCTGTTGTATATCGAGAAACTGTTACGAAGATGAAGAATGGGGAATTAGGTAGCCAAGCAAAAGCGTTCTTCGAAAAAAATCCAGACGGTGCGATAAATTGTGAGTCAACGCTTGTTCAATGTAAGGAATGTGGAGAATATTTCGAAGCGTACGATTTGTCAATGTATGTTCCGAAACCTGAAAATCAGATATTAGATTACGAATCTGATGAGGATTCGAATATACAAATGGACTATGTGATGCCGCGTGAGCTAGAAGAAAAATACGACTTATATGAAAAATTTAGCCATCATTGCCCGAAGTGTGGTGGTGAAGCTGAAGTAGTAGACGATTTTCTTGAAAAATTGGAAAACAGCGAACTAAAGTGTTCATGCTGTGGCGGTGAACTAGAAGGCGAAAAGGACGTAATATTATGGGATTAGAGGCTTGTGAATTGGTCTCTTAAACAATTCAAATATCGTGTAGCCAAGAGATTATAAATTTTTCTATAGGAGGAATCAAGATGTCGAAACATCATATTGAAAAAATTCAAATTTTTGATGAAGGTTTAGACGATCGTGTTATTGAACTAATGAAATTGAATATTGTAGGAACTTTACAAGAAAATGATTCGAACTTATCGATAAAGGAATTTCTTTTCATGGCGAATAAGGATGGGAAACGCGGTTTTGCTGTTAATTTAGGTGATAGGAAATGGGGCGAAATTTGCTTCGAACAGAATATGTATGATTCCATTGCCAAGAATATGAAAGATATAAATGAAAATGACGATGAAGTTGTCATTAATTTTAAGTGGGCGTTGTCAGCCATGGGGTTAGTATAAATTAGCTAAAAAAGCCGAGGCTGTAGTTGTTTGAAGAATTCAGGAACTGGAGAAGAAAAATGGTATCTTATGAAGAAGTGCAACATAGTCAAGCAAATGATGAAGAACGACCAAAACTCGAACTCATGGAAGAATTGCACAAGCTTCGCATTGAAAAAGCAGAGCTTAAACTAAATTAGGCGATGGTGTTACAAAAATGCTTGACCACTACATGAATTATTAATTCTATGAAAACAAAAGTTAAAAACTTGTACTCTAGTCTAATTACAGTTGTTGTTAGATAACATTAACATGTAATATCTTTTATTCTTAAAGATTATTTAAGTTTCAAAACTGAACAAAAGCGTTTTTTTTAGTAAGTCAACATTCTTTGAAAAAAATCATGATTATTCTGTATTTATTTGGTATAGAAAGAACGATATAAAAAATAACTATTTGAATGCATAGATATATATATATATCATTGATTAAAGGTTTAATTAAGGCTGCATCTATTTAAATTAGAGCTACTTAATGCCTGTTTAGACAAAATATTAAGTTAAGGAGGGTTAAAATGTCTAAAGAAAGAACAATGGGACGGAAGTTCCTTGCAATAATTCTGACTGTGTTCGTTGCAATCGGAATGTTAGCAGTATCAACTACGGATACTTTTGCTGCAAGCAAGTTAACGATTAAGCCGTCCTCTAAATCAATCGCTGTTGGACAAACTGTTACACTGAAGTCAAACAAATCAGTTAAATGGTCTATCTCATCTGGATCAAAATATGTAAAGTTGTCGAGCAAAGCAAAGAAAAGCGTAAAGGTTAAAGGTTTGAAGAAAGGAACTGCTGTTGTCAAAGCGAAAGCTGGTTCCAAAACAAAGAAGGTTACGATTAAAGTCTATTCAGCTCTTACCATCAGTCCTTCTTCAAAGAGCATTACAGTAGATCAGACCACTACGTTAAAGACAAATAATACTGCAAAATGGTCAATCAGTGCAGGCAAAGACATCATTAAGCTATCTTCCGTTAAGAGTACGAGTGCTGTCGTTACAGGTCTTAAGGCTGGAAACGGAACAGTAAAAGTAATTGATTCGAAAACTGGTGTTACGAAATATGCTAAGATTACTGTTACTGCAAAGCAAGAAGAAAGCAAAACAGATCCAGAACCAGACACTGAAACAGAGCCAGATCCGCAACCTGAAGAAGAATTTGAGCCAGAAACCGCTACGGTGGCTGAGGTAACTGCAATGATGAATGATTCTGATGAAAATACAGAACTCGTTGATGCAAGACCACAGGAAGCATATGCTGGTTGGGCACTTCAGGGTGCAAAGAATGGTGGACATCTGAAGAATGCTATTCTCTACTCTGCACGTTGGTTGGATTTTGAAATTTCCAGCTCGAAACGCGAAAAGAAATTAGCTTCATATAATACAGAAATCGGTTTGAGTGAAGATAAGACTTATATCGTATATGATTATACGGATAGCAAGAGCGAAGCCGTTAACGTTGCGAAATATTTCTACAAGCAAGGTGTTAAAAACGTAAAAGTATTCGATGCAAAAGATTTGATTGATAACGGAAGCAATTTAGAATCCTACAAGAATTATGATTATTACTTGCCAAGTGAAATCGTCAAAGACATTTCGGATTATAAGACTGGTAAAGATGATACTTTAGAGCCAGAAACTACTGCTGTAATCAGCAAATCGGATATCGATAAAGTAATTTTGATTGATGTAAGTTACGGAAATGTTCATGAGTCTTCTTATCTGTCGACTGGACATGTTCCAGGGGCTATTCATATGAATACCAATGAGTATGAAAGACCACGTTCTTATACACCTGAAAAGCGTGAAAAATATTCTGTTGAGTATAGCTTGATTCCATTGGATGAATTCCGTGATGAAGTTTGTACAGAATATGGCATCACCAAAGATTCCATTGTAATCGGAATCTCTAGTGACGGTCGTCCGATTGGTAGATTGGGATACATGCTGAGATCTCTCGGCGTTAAATATTACGGCATGAGTGGTCTTATGAATGCTTGGAACTATAATGGTTATAAGCTTGACACTACAAATGTTGTAAAACCAACTTCCGTTGATTCCTTTGGAAGTGACACAATTGCTAATCCGAATGAACTTGCTTGGATGGACGAAGTTAAGGAAATTCTGAAGAAAAATGGTGAGGATGAGAAGGACCATACTGCTGGAACAGTTGTAGGTAGTGATAATTTGACATCCACGTATAGCTATCATGATCTGTATGGTAAGATTCCTGGAACACTCAATGCAAAGGGTGGTACATTTGAAAACGTTGATGGAACACCTGTAATGCAGCAATTACTTGTGAACTTCTATAAGACGAATAATATACCAACCGACAAACCAATCATTCACTTCTGCGGTGATGGATGGGGTGCAGCAAGAGATGCGTATAATGCACAGTCTGTTGACATGGATAATGTTAGAGCTTGGGGCGAAGGCTGGGTAGTATGGTCCAATCGTGGCAACTGGTTCATTGACTACACTGGAAGAAAAGTTAAATACGATAAGTATTTGGACGAAATCGTTGATACAGACGGCAATGTTGTAACTGATAGCAAGATTATGAAATCTGAGTAAAAGGGAGAATCTCAATGAAAGTAAAAACAAAATTCATAATGAAGCAAGTTTTACTTTTTGCTGTTGCTTTAACTCTCGTTATGACATTAGGTGTAACAAATTCTTTTGCAGCTTCCAAGAAGCCGAAGTCTATTAAAGTGAAACCAACATCTATAACGCTAGTCGTTGGAAAGAAATCTAAAATTAAAGTGAAGAGTGTGAAGCCGAAGAAAGCAAGCAAGGCCGTGAAGTACAAAAGCAGCAATAAGAAAGTTGCTACCGTTTCGTCCAAAGGCACAGTTACTGCGAAGAAAGCTGGAAAGGCAACAATCACTGTAACTTCGAAAAAGAATAAGAAAGCGAAAGCAAAAGTTAAAGTTACGGTAAAAGCAAAACCAAAGAAGGCATCGACAAGTACGACGACTACAGCTACTTCTTCCAAAAAGGCAATCGTTCTCTATTTCTCTCGCGGTGAGAATATAAACGATGTAGAGACTTACTATAATGAAAATCTGATAACTGCTGATGACAGCGTAGATGCTATGACATCCGCTAGCGTAATAAAACGCGATGATGGAACTTTCACGGGAAATAATGGCGTTTTGGCAGAGTGGATTGCAGAAGCGTTAGGAACGAAAACATGTTCCATTCATGTAAAGAGTCTTTATCCGTGGACCAAGAAGGAAACACAACAAATCGTTTTGAATGAAGAACAGAATAAGGGAATCTATCCAGAAGTTGAAGATTGTACAGTGGACTTCAGCCAATACGATATCATATATTTGGGATTCCCGAATTGGTATGGCGAACCGCCAAGAGCATTGTACACTTTCATGTCGAATAATGATTTGGATGGAAAAATCATCATTCCGTTCTCTTCTTGCGACAACGTTGAAAAGTATGGATTTTCAGATGCGATTAATATTCTGAAATCTAAGCTTCCAAATTCAGTTGTTCTAGACGATGGCCTGATTATTAATCGCAAAGTTGTTCTTGATTCGAAACAGACAACACTTGACTGGGTTGCGAAAGTGAAGAAAGAAGCTGAGACAGCAAAAGCAAATCCTCTTGCAACGGTAGCTGGTCAGAAAGAAGCAGCAACGAAACTCGTGGGACAGACTCTTTCGAAAGAAGAAATTATTTCAAAAGTAGGTGAGTACACGAAAATGACAACTGATGTAAATGGTTGTACACATGAAGTCTCTTCTGTTCGCTTCTTCTACAATGGATTCGTTATTTACAGCAGAGCTGCGAAAGACGATAGCGGTAACAAGATTGATAATCAATACGTTATCGTTTCCGTTGATTAAGACGTAAATTTAATAAGTTTGTAAAAAAATCAGGTCGACATTTTGCCGACCTGATTCCTTTTATATAACGTGTGATTGCAACACAGGAGAAATTATCAGAGAGTTGACGAGTGAAGAACTTGATTATTTTAACGAGACGGAGGATGACGATTTTGAAGAAGATGATGACGAATGGAGCATCGAATAAGTAAAATTATTTTGCATAACAAATTGAATGAAAGGTCACCCGTAAGGGTGACCTTTCTCAGTGAAACTCTTAGTTTTTCATTTACTCATTTCATTGAGAGTTTTGCGGCAGCATGGTAGAATTGATTGATCATTTTGAACAGGGACGGTGTATCATTGAATAATATTCAAGAGTTACGCAGTGGATTTGAGACTGCGTTCATCAATCGTAATTACAATTCGAATCTGGCATACCAGCCGACTTTCGTATCGAACAATCCAACTGAGGGAAAGAAAGTAATCTCATCCATTGAAGAGGAACTTCAGCGATGCGATCACTTCCAGATTAGCGTGGCTTTCATTACGGAAGGTGGGATAAAACCACTGCTCATGACGCTGAAGGAACTCGAGGAACGCAATATTCCGGGTGAAATTCTGACAACAAATTATCTGGATTTTAGCGAACCGAAAGCATTGAAGACACTTCACGAGCTGAGTAACATTACCATCAAGATGTACGATGTGAATGCTGCGAATAACGGATTCCATACAAAAGGATACATTTTCCAGAAGGAAGAAATCTATCGAATTATTATTGGAAGTTCTAACTTGACGGGTGCCGCGCTTACTTGCAACCGAGAGTGGAATACGAAACTCCTTTCGACCGAAGATGGCGAAATGGCTTCGCAGATTATTGAGGAATTCCAGGAACTCTGGAATAGCGAATATGCGAAAGATTTCGATGAATTCTATGATACATATAAAGAAAGATATGCCATCATCAAACATCAGCGAGCAATCGCAAAACAAGATGAGAATCCTTCGCTGGACAAATATCGCCTAAAACCGAATAGCATGCAGGAAAGCTTCATTACGAACTTGCGTAAGATGATTCAAGATGGGCAGGAGCGAGCACTCCTTATCAGCAGCACCGGAAGCGGTAAGAGCTTGGCTTCTGCTTTTGCGATGCGAGAACTCGGATTTAAACGTGTTCTATTTGTTGTTCACCGTGGCCAACTTGCAAGACAGACGCTCCGTTCGTATAAGCGTGTAATGCCAAGTTCGGTGACGATGGGATTATTAGGTGCCGGAAACGATGATACAGAATCCGATTATATTTTTGCAACGGTTCAGACATTGAGCCGAGATGAACATCTAAAGAAATTCAATCCGGATGCATTTGACTGCATCATTCTGGATGAAGCACACCACACTTCTGCGAATACCTATCAGAAAGTAATGGCGTATTTCAAACCGAAGCTATGGCTTGGCATGACGGCTACTCCAGATAAGCGGGACGATAATATTGAAGGACGTAATATTTATGAAATCTTCAATCACCAAATTGCTTGTGATATCAGACTTCAGCAGGCAATGGAGGAGAACCTTCTCTGTCCGTTTCATTACTTTGGCATCAATGATGTTTCGATGGTAGGAGATATAGCTGGGAACGCGAAGAAAATTACGGAACGCGACTTTAACATTCTCACCAGTGATGAACGCATACGACATATTGTGGAACAAGCCGATTATTATGGATTTAGTGGTCTCAGGGTCAAAGGACTTATATTTTGTAGTCGCATTGATGAGTCTGAAGAGTTGTCCCGAAAACTGAACAACACAATTAATCCCGATACTGGCGATTTCTTCCGAACAATTGCACTCAATGGAAGTGCGTCAGAAGCAGAACGCCAGAATGCATTTGAACGTTTGGCGATGGAAGAAAGCCAAGCAACCGATGCAATGCAGCCCCTGGATTACATTATTTCAGTAGAGATTCTGAACGAAGGCGTCGACATTGTTGAAGTGAATCAGGTAATTATGTTGCGCCCAACACAGTCGCCGATTATCTTTATACAGCAGCTGGGGCGTGGTCTTCGAAAAGCACCGGGCAAGGAATATGTTGTCATACTGGATTTCATCGGGAATTATAATAACAACTTTATGATACCGATTGCGTTATCCGGTGACCGCTCTTATAATCCGGATACTATTCGCAAATACGTAATTAGTGGCAACAGTACAATCCCGGGGGCATCGACGATTCACTTCGATGCAATTGCGAAGGAGAAAATATTTCGATCTATCGACCGCATTCGCGGCATGAAAGCGATTATTCGCGAGAGCTATAGCATCTTGCGAGACCGACTCGGCCGCACGCCTTATTTGATGGATTTCTACGAGAATGGGGAAGTGGATCCGCTGGTTATTATTAATGAATATAAGACGTATTATGCTTTTCTTTGTCAGATGGAACCTGATTTGTTTTCCGGGAAATTGACTGAGCAGGAAAAACTGACGCTGGAATACATTTCGAAAACGGTGCTTGCCGGCGTGCGCCCGTATGAGTTAGAGCTGCTAAAAGAATTATCGGAAACGGATTGCGTTTCCGAGGATGCTTTTACCAGTGAGATTGAGAGAACGTATCACTATGCCGATGAAGAAAGCGTAGAAAGTGCGATTTCTGTTCTGGAAGGGCATTTTGTCAAGAAGGAGGCGGAATACGATAAATACAAACAAATTGATATTCTTCAGCAAGATTCTAACCGAATGATTCATCGACTTGCGAGCTACGAGGAACGCCTGAAGAAGGTGGAGTTCAAGAAGCAAATGGCTGATTTGATTGAGGTCGGACTTCGACGTTACCGAGATTATTTCTACAAGAAGACACAACCGGAACAGACTTTTGTGCTCTATGAGAAATACAGTCGCCGTGATGTGTGCTTATTAATGAATTGTGAGAAGGATAATTCTTCTACGATGTATGGAATGTCAAAGATTGGCGATGATGTCTTTATTTTCGTTACGTATCACAAGGTTGGTGCGGACAATGAAGAGCTTCAATACGTAGAGGGAAAGCCGGATTATGCAGATGCGTTTTCGGACAATCTAATTTTCAACTGGGATTCTCAGATTGGGCGAGGACCAGATAGCCAATATATGAAGGATGTGCTGGAAGCAAAAAGAAAGCACCTGCTTATCAAGAAAAGCGATGCGGAGAAATCCTTCTATTACATGGGAACATTTGATGTCGTGGATTATTGGGGCGATAAGAAGCTCGATAACAGTGGAAAACTCAAAGATATTACGAAGGTGACGATGCGTATGCATCATGCTGTTCGAGAAGACCTGTTGCGCTATCTTGAAAGTAATTTGGAGACGGAGGAATAAAATCGATGAAAACAGTTAAAGTCGTTGCAGCAGTAATTCGTGAAGATAACCGAATTTTCGCAACGCAACGTGGATATGGCGAATTCAAAGATGGTTGGGAATTTCCAGGCGGAAAAGTTGAAGCAGGTGAGACGCCGCAGGAAGCGCTTGTGCGAGAAATTCATGAAGAACTTGATACAGACATTCAAGTGGGCGAATTGATTGAAACGGTAGAATATGATTATCCAACCTTCCATCTTTCCATGGATTGCTTCTGGGCGACAGTCATATCTGGCGACTTAGTGCTTCGCGAACACGAGGCAGCAAAGTGGCTGACGAAAGAAACGTTGAATTCCGTTGACTGGCTCGATGCGGATCGTGGGTTGGTGGATACGATTAAGAACGTCTTGTAGTGACGGATACTTTGCGTGTGGAATATAAAGCCAGCAGGAGGACCATTGAAAAGTGCTTCCCTTTGAAATAGGAAGCGAAAATGCTAGCAAGCTGGCTAAGCAAGACGGATGATTACGTATATTATCTCTCGTTCACCTTCCAGTAATGGAATTTGTTTTTAGCGAGGAAATGTTGTAAAATGGCGTAGAACGCTGGAGCTTACGAATCCCGAACGAATCAATTGGAGGAAACTCATGAACCGCGTAGACACAACGTTGGACCGCATCAAGGTTCTGAACGGTGCGCAGCTCAAATACATCGCATTCATCTCGATGCTGATGGATCATGTGAATAAGAGCCTGATTTATCCGTACCTGGATAACGGGTGGCTCATGCAAATAAGCAATCTGTTCGATGTGCTCGGGCGGATTGCCTTTCCTTTGTTCGCATTTATGCTAATCGAGGGCTACTTCCACACGCGAAGCCGCTGGAAATACCTCGGAAACTTGTTACTCTTCGGCGTGATTTCCGAAGTGCCGTTTGATATGTTTACGACCAAAGAATTCGTCAATGGGCGTTGGAACAATGTCATGTTCACACTGGCGCTCATGCTCGTGACCATCTGGATAATTGATTTTCTAAAAGCAAAGCTTCAAGGTGCAGAGGAATTGAGCTTTCACGGTGGGAAGCTTGCATGGTGGTATATCTTGTCAATCATTATTGTTGCGTTGATGTGCTTTGTATCGATGGCAGCGAGCGTGGATTACGATTATCACGGCATACTTATTGCGTACTTCTTCTACCTCTTCCGCGAGCGGCCAATTCTCAGAATTCTTTTCGGATATCTTTCCATCGTAAAGGAAATCTGGGCGATACTTGGGTTCGGACTGACGCTCACGTATAATGGGGAACGTGGTAAGCAATATAAGATATTAAATTACTTGTTCTATCCTGTGCATTTGTTGATTCTAGGGCTGCTGAGGTTCTATCTTGGCGTTTGATGGATCCTTCGTAATCTGATTTCGATGTTAGCATCGAATGGAATTTGTATTTGTTTGCGACAAATTATTTGCCTAATATAGTTCTTTCAATTCTACTTGGCTTTCACCTTGAAGCCTTCACACTCCTGTGGTATCATGCCTAAGTGATTTTGATTCGATTCGCATGTGATTTATTTCATATGCGTTGTGATATGAGAGATAGGAAAGGAGACAACCTTTGAAGGTAATTCTGACGACATTATTTATGGCAATGGTTCCGGTAATTGAGCTGAGAGGTGCGATTCCTTACGGTGTTGTTGCTGGATTGAGCGTAAGCCATGCACTCCTGGTTTCCATTATCGGAAATCTGATTCCGGTACCGTTCCTAATTATTTTCACAAAGAAAGTATTCGAGTGGCTCCGCACGAAGAGCGAAGGCCTCAACAATTTCGTCTGCAAGATGGAAGCAAAAGCAGAATCCAAGCGTGAGAGCGTAGAGAAGTACGAGTTCTTCGGATTGATGATTCTGGTTGCCATTCCTCTTCCGGGAACTGGTGCATGGACGGGATGTCTCGTTGCAGCGATGATGGAACTTCCGTTCCGCAAAGCTTTCCCGGCGATTGCATTAGGTGTCGTTGTGGCAGGATTGATTGTGTCTTGGGTTACTTACGGCGTGGAGTTATTCGTGTAACTAACTAGAACTGGAGAAAATATTTAATAGTTGAAATCGTATATGAACTGATTTCAATTTGTGATGCCAAGAACTGTATCGCAACAATCACGGATATAGATACGAGTTTGAAGGGCATGCAACTTGCTTTTATACGAATTTTCGATAATAAAGAGAAGAGCACCCATCTGGGTGGCTCTTCTCTTTTAAAATACATTGATATTCTAAGTAAATACCGGCAATGCATTGTATAGTTGTCAAAATTAGACTGGAGTATAAGTTGAATTAATTATAGAATTTAACTTGACCGGCCGATATTCTCGTTGGTATAATCTACAAAACAACATTCTTGTCTAGACGCGATGTTGTCTTTAAATTTTGTGTAATTTTAAAAACTGATTATTTTGGAGAAATGGAGGTTTACTATGAGAAAATTCACATCTCTTCTATTGACCCTAATAATTCTTGCAGCATCAGGGACAACAGTGTTTGCGGACAGTACACTTTTATCAGCATCAAATGGGTCTCATGGTTTTAAGAAAGAATGGAGTGCGGTAAAGAAAAGCAGTGGGAAAAAGCATATTTTAACTTATGGTTATGATACAACTCTAATCAATGAGGACTATGCTTATGCAAACTCTATCGGCTATATCCATCGTTCGAAATTAACTAACGGAAAAGGGACATATTACGGACCGAAAAAAGCTGCAAATGGTGGATATTCAGACATTGAAGTACGCCATAATGGCAAGAGTATAAAATATTATTGCATGAAAACAAGTTAATTCTCTTAACCTTACAGGAGGCTCCAATAAGTTATATTGGAGCCATACTGTTTTGAGGAGTTTTTGATGAAGAAATCAAAGCTAGCCATTTCCTTAGTGTTATTTCTATTAGGTTTTATATTTTCTGGGGAACTCAGCATGTTGTATTTGAACAATTTCACGGAAAAATACTATAATGCGGATTTTTATTTAAATACTTCCGCTTCTGAGATTTCTTCGAATGAAATGATTAGAGATTTCAAGCAGTCGGCAAAGAAATGTGATGTTGATTTCTTTGTAGTTAAATCATCTTGGGATAAATCTTATCTTTCGACTGTTACAATCATCGGAACGAAAGGCGCCTTGGATGAATTAAAATGCTCAGGAATAAGGACTGGTTTGAACAAAAGTATATTTTTTGAAAATTCTAAAGTAATTTTTAAAAAATATAAGGCTGGTGTGAAATTATCTAACTGTACTACATATTATTTTATTGGTGATAAGAGTAATTATCAGAGTATTCGTAAATTCAAAGCTTCGCTTGTTGACAAATATGGAGGCGGATTTCCGCATGAACTGGGTTCAGATAGGGAAACGATTTTAAATCTAGTCGTTATATGGGGGACGATATTCTGCATCATTATATTCCTTTCGTTGTACGAAATAACACTAATGAAAAAAGAATATGCGGTGAGAACAATACTGGGCGAATCGCCGTTTCGAATCTTCGTTCGGAGCATTACTGTTGATGCAATAGGCTTTTCGCTAGAATTCCTTGGAATGGGAGTTATTATCAGCCATTTTTCAAATGCTTTTTTTAAATTTGAATATGTAATACTGGTATTTTGTCTGTTCTTATTGATTAATTCATTAATACAGACGCTGTTCCTTAATATTAGCTATCGACGAGATTTAGTCGATGGAACTGGGAAAACGGGTTTACTTCGGATAAATTATTGCATTAAAGCAATCGTTTCGGTGCTGCTGATGATTGTTCTTTCAATTAATTTTGTGACGGTGAGTCAGGCATATAATCTCTACCAACAGAAGTCCTTTTTTAAGGAGCATTCAGCATGTGAATATTACAATTTGAACTTTAGCGGTGATGAAGAGTATCAGGGGTTTTCACAGGATGAATATATTTATAGAAAATTATATTCAACATTTCACGACAAAGCTTATCAATATGTGGATATGACCGGGTATTATAGCATTACGTACCCAATGGTTTTGATTAATCGAAATGCTTTTCTGGAAATGTGCGAAAATAACCCAAGTATTACAGAAAAGAAAAGTGACATTCTAAGACATGATGTTTCCATAGTTTTTCCAGCAAAGATTAAGATAGGATCAACTCGTTACGAAAATGCACTAGAGATTTTCAGCAATGGATTTTTATGTGGAGACAATGAAGAATATAATGCTGAATTTTATTCTGGAAATATAAATCTTGTGGGGATTCATGATACAGGAAATAGTGCAGTATATAACAAGAAATTGTATAGCACTCCGATTATTATTGTAGATAATTCGGAATTTAATCCAAAGGCTTCATATTCCTATGATCCGTACTATAATCATGACATCATGTATAAGCTTACCGACGAGGAATATCAGCAATTCGTTTCTAAATATTCCGATATTATAGAATCAACGAACAAAACAAATGTCCTCCAAGAATATGAGTTTTCTTGGAAGAAGCAAAAGCAAGAACTGGAATTATCGTTGCTTTTGATGTTCATTATCTTGTTGATTGAAGCGACTATGATTGTAAATGTTCTTCGCATGGAATATCGAATGAATGCGATAGAATTGGCTTTAAAGAAAATTCACGGATATTCACTCTTTGACAGAAACAAGAAGATGATATGGCTTACCATTATCTCTAATTTAATAGGATTAATTGCTGGAATAGTTCTATCAATTATATGCCAATTGGATATTCATCTTGCATTTTTCATTGTGGTAGTAATGGGTGTTTCGCTCTTCGAAATAGCATGCATCGTATTCTATGCGGAGAAATCCGACCGGCAAAATATTTCCTCAATACTGAAAGGAGAGAAGCTGTGATTCAAGCGGAGAAAATAAGCAAATCCTTTGGCGATAAAATGCTTTTCAGAGACTTATCCTTTACAATTCAAGATGGTGAGTACGTATGCTTTTCTGGTGAAAGTGGAACGGGGAAGACAACGCTTCTAAATATCATCGGCTTACTCGAACCAATCGATTCAGGTCGTCTGATTATTAATGGGAAAAGTTCACGAAAAAGAAAAGAACTTCAGGAATATTACCGGAATGAGGTGGGTTTTTTATTCCAAAACTTTGCCTTAATTGAGAACAAGACGGTTGAACAAAATTTGAAAATCGTCATTACAAACGACAAGAATACAGTTTCCATGAAAGATGCGCTTCGCTGGGTTGGACTTGAGCAAAAACAGAAGAATAAGGTATACACTCTTTCAGGTGGGGAGCAACAACGCATCGCGTTAGCTCGACTTCTCCTCAAACCGTGTAGTATCATTTTAGCAGATGAACCGACTGGATCGTTGGACCAAAGAAATGCAGAGATTGTCATGACTTTGCTAGAACGGCTTCATACACTTGGAAAAACTGTGATTCTTGTTTCTCACGACGATGCAATCAAGCAACGTGCGGAAAGAATAATCTATCTATGAAAATGAAATCTCGAAGAAAAGTTCTCTGTATGTTAATTGTGATGATTACTGGGCTTTATAACGGCACTTGGTTTGTGAATAGAATGTATTACACTCAACTTTGTTCAGGAGAATATCAGTATAGCACAAAGAATACATACTATCGTTGTGGAACGTGTTGTACCTATTCAATTAAGATCCCAGACTATTTATCTTTTGTGGGCAATTATTCTATTAATATAGGTGATAATGTAATCCTGATTATTTGGCCCGATTTTCTAAAAACAAATTGTTCATATGGAGTACAGATTTCGTATGGAAATGAAGTTATCTATGCGTATGTGGATGCGAAGGCTGACTATGTTCATGATGATAGTCTTGAATATAGCAGTGGAGAAGAGCGTAAGGTAACAGAAGTTATTAAGAAGAGAAAAGCAATTATTCAAGAACTACTTCAAGCTGCAGATGCAGAGTGGGGATGTGTGTCATAATGTGTGAATTTCTGGTAATAAAGAGAAAAGCCACCCAGATGGGTGGCTCTCAACATATTCAATTAAGAAAAGGCGTGCGTTTTTTCAACTCTGATGTCTTAATTATCAGCAATTACCTTCTCATCAGAAGCCATGTCACTTTCTGCATCTGAAATTCCCAAATAATTCACCTCAAAGGCTTTGCTTAGCGGTTTATCAAGAAGCAAGCAATTCAGGAAAGCATCGAGCTCAGTGGAGGCGGTCATGACGGCTTTGTTCAGCGCATCGAATAGTTTCTTGTTGGTTTCGGTCAACTTTGATTCCGGTTTCTCGAAATAAATCATGTCGCGAGTCTTGTTCAGCGAGTCCATCGGAAGTGCTGTGAAGAGACGATACAGTCTGCGGCGGCTAGATTTCTTTGGTGCAGCAAAGAGGCGGAGCACATCGGTCATTGTGTCGATAGCCTCTCGCGTATTTTTCTCAGTTGTCGATTGATAGAAACGTGCAATAACGGAATCGAGTTCTTCATCGTGCGGAAAGATTGCACGAAGTTTTAGACGTGTTGGCAATTTACGGCAGATTCGAAGAATGTGGTTATCGAATTCTCGTTCAATCTTGCTGTGTGTCAGTTCGGTAAGCTTCATGGATTCCGTTACAATCGGGTGACACAGCGAATCTAGGATGAAGTGATTAATGCATCCAAATATATAACTGTAGGATTCGGGTGTTGGATTTTCCTTGAGAATTTCGATGGCGTGCTGGAAGAAGCATTTGCCAGGTGCATTGTGAATCTGGCGACCTTCCTTCTTGAGTGCATTCGGGAAACCTGGACGATAGAAGGCGAGAAAGTCTGGTCCCTGCAGACCCATTCGATAAGCGTCCAGGCATTCCGAATTTGTGCTGATAATATTCTTTACGTCATTCGGCATCACCCGGATGACTTCATTTCCGAAATAGTAGTGCGCATAATGAGACGGCATAACATCCTCCTTTGTTGCATTTAAGCGTATTATAACGAATATTTGCGAATTCATCAATATTACGCAGAATCAGCGAAGAGAGGCGTACTCATATGCAAACTTAACAAACTCAGATACATAATAAAAACACCCTACGCATTGCATAGGGTGTTCGGCTTACATTGTTTTGGCGATTATTGGCGATTAATCCAAGTAACGGTATACGCCCTGGACTTTGCCGATGATGGTGCAGTCTGGCACGATGATTGGATCCATTTCGTCATTCTCCGGCTGGAGTCGGATGTGTCCATCTTCACGATAGAATCTTTTTACCGTGGCTTCTGCTTCGAAATCACCTTCAATCATGGCAACGACGATGTCTCCATTGCGTGCTTCGTGCTCTTCACGGACGA
The DNA here is from genome assembly GCA_963626305.1 of bacterium. GTDB lineage: Bacteria > Bacillota > Clostridia > Peptostreptococcales > Anaerovoracaceae > Mogibacterium_A. The sequence continues at coordinate 22,276 of CAVFWT010000018.1, forward strand.
TGATGTAGTCGCCATCGTTAATTCCGCAATTAATCATACTGTTACCGTGTACCGACAGGATGAAGTTGTTGCCTTTACCGAGGAAACGAGAAGGGAATGGGATGTATTCATCCACGTTCTGTTCCGCAAGAATCGGTTCACCAGCAGCAACACGTCCGATAATAGGAATCAGTGTCGTGTTGGCATCGTCAATCGCAAGTTGTTCATTTACCGGTGTAGTTTGCGGTTTCTCCATGTCAACGACAACGAGGGCACGAGGTTTGCTCGGATCTTTCTTAATTAATCCTTTCTGCTCCAGCGTGTTCAAATCTTTGAATACGGTAGAAGTAGATTTAATATTCAAGGCAGTACAGATTTCGCGGACGGTTGGCGGGAATCCTCGGTCGAGGATGGTTTCCTTCATGTATTCCAGAATCCGCTCCTGTCTTTCGTCGCACTTCTTCATGTATACCTCCTGAGTTCTAAATCTGTGTTAAAGCGTTAATGTTCATCTGGGAACCATAGTTGTTCCAGTCATCATAGATGAGACCGCTCTGGCGGATGATGATGTCGCCAACCTTGTCGTCAATTTTGCTGAATGGCAGCGTCTTGTGGTAAGTTACCAAGCTGTCCTTGTAATGGAAGACGAATCCAGTACGGAATAGCTCCTTATCGAGTGGATACTGGTACTCTGCAATATCGCACAAGAGATCGAAGAGGTCGTCTCCTTCGGTTTCGAAAACGTTCTCGAGTGTCAGGTTCGAATAATTTGCACGAATCTGCACTTCATGGCCGTTGAAACGATCTAAGAACTTCGTAAGTTTCTCCTTCGTGCTCGGCTCTTTCGCATCCTCGAAGATTACGCAGTTGATGCGGTGACGAACCTTGAGCAGGTCGAAAATTTCATCCGAGCATTCCGCAACGTAGTGCTTCAGGTGTCTCGACACGTTGACGCAAGAAATCATGTCTGCGTGACGGTTTAGTACCTCAGCGACTTTGTAGATATCCTGTTCCTCGTTGGTCGGGAGTGTAGTATTGATGTACAGGTTGTGTGGCTCGTTCACGTGGCTAATCAGCTCTTCGAGTACGTCTAGTTTTGCCAGTGGCTCTCCGCCGGTAAAAACAACATCGTTGTGCGGGAATATCCGATCTAGCAGATCCAGTGCGCGGTAGCAACGGTCGAGATCGAATGTGGAGGAGTTCTTATACTCTTCCTTGTTCACGCAGAACGGACAACTGTTGTTGCAGTCGTACGGCACGAACATCGTGACGGTTGGCCCGATTTTAATTTTATCCATAAGTTTCATTTTCCCCCTAGAATGGGCCTTCTGACGTATATGTCAGCTTCCCAGAATTTCAACACATTATAGCATGTTCGTAATAAATTTGTAAACGTATGTTTATTCTCTGTCAATTTTTGTACAGACTACTGTACATTAAAATTAATATTTGCTATAATAAATTGGGTTAAAGTTTAGGAGAAAAAATGAAAAATTTGAAAAGGGAAAAGATTACTCACAGGACAGCCCTGTGTAATTGGCTGACGTTATTTCTGATCCTGCTAGCAATTTGGTTCACCCTTTCCGGTATTTTTGAACTCAAATTCATTATTTACGGCGTGGCTACGTCGATAGTCATTGCTTCCTTATGTCTTTATTCTTTTTACTTGAAAGGTATTCATTCGGATTACAATTATTTTCTTATTTCGGTGAATCCATTTAAATTCTTAATCTATTTCATTTGGTTAATGAAAGAAATCGTTAAAAGTTCGATTAGCGTTACGTGGAATGTTTTTCGCGGAACGTCTTCTTTGCATCCAGAAATTGTTTGGTTCCGTGCGGATTACGATAATCCTTCCGCAAGGGCACTTCTTGCAAATTCCATTACATTGACACCGGGTACCGTAACGATAGACATCCTCGATGATGGTACTTTCTCTGTTCATGCATTGACGGCAGAAGCGAGAGATGGACTACTCGATGGTACGATGCAGACGAAAGTAGCGAAGCTCTTCGGTGAAGACATCTCCTATCAAGTTCTTCAAGTGGAAGATGTGGAGGCTGCTGGCCTGAATCATGAGACTACGCATTTGACGAAAACTACTTTTGGCAAGAAAGGAAGGATGAAACAGATATGACGATATTCTATGCGGTAATCCTGCTTGCGTTGGTGGGCGTCGTTCTTCTGATGCTGGTGATGATGATTCGCCAGAAAGAACCTTACAATAAGCTGAACGCGATGTTCGTTATGAATACGAATATTGTATTTCTATTACTGCTCTGGGGTGTGATGGATGGCCGAATGGACATGTACATTGACATCGCTATCAGCTATTCTGTCCTGGGATTTGTCACGACGGCAATCCTCGCGAAGTATATAGGAGGGAGCAAGTAATGGACATACAGACAATCATTTCATCTCTGTTCATTGCATTCGGTGCAATCTTCCTCTTGATTGCTGCGATTGGCGTGGTGAAGTTCCCAGATTTCTATACGAGACTCCATGCGGCCGGCATCGGCGATACACTGGGTGCATTCCTGTTGACGCTTGGAATTATGGTAAAAGCAGGTTTCACATTGCTATCGCTTAAGGTATTCCTCGTATTCCTCTTATATTTGCTGACAAATCCGCTCGGAACGAATTTGATTATTCTGGCAGCGGTTCACGCGAAAGACTATCAGGGATATAACCGTAAGAAAGTGCAAAATCCAATGGCTAAAGTACTGGAGTCGAATGCGAAGTTGGACAGCGACGAAGCACATATTTGCGAAGATATCGAAGATAACAACGTACTCGAAAGTGACAAAACAAACCGAGGGGACGAAGAATTAGAAAATACAGAAATCGATAAAGAAGAGAAAGGAGAAGAACCGGATGCCAACACTGCTGCTGGAAGCAATCCTGCTGATGGCACTGATAGCCATCACGCTGGTAGTGATATTCAATAAAGATCTGATGGTGGTAGTGATTACGTATTGTGCCTTCAGTTTTATTACGATGTTCCTCTATATCGTGATGGGTGCAGCGGACGTAGCCTTTACTGAGGCGGTTATCGGTGCCATTTCCACTATCTACTTCATCATGACTCTGCGAACGATAGATCGGCGGTGCAAATGATGAAGAAAGTATTACCCCTAATTATTATCGTCGCTTGTCTAGTTGGTGGTTTCGCCATGTTTGACTTCCTTCCGGAAATCGGCAATTCGAAATCGGCACCGAACACGCATACGACGGAATATTATATTGAACACGCAACGACGGAGACGAATGCTCCGAATATGGTAACGGCGATTATCGTCGATTACAGAGGCTTCGATACAATGTACGAGACAACCGTAATGTTCATTGCAGGCGTGGCAGTAGTGATGATTCTGGCAAACAGTCCGGATCACAAGCGGAGAGCTCGCCGTAGTGTCAAGAATGTTCGGATGAACCGGACGAAAACGGGAAGTCCTGTCTATCAGACCATCAACAAAGAAGTGATGATTGCCATCATCGAACCGTTGATTCTCATCTATGCAATTTATGTTTTGTTTCATGGGGAAGTCAGCCTTGGCGGCGGGTTCCAAGCCGGTGCGCTGATGGGCATGGTCTATTTGTTGAATGCGATGGTCACACCAGAACGTAAATGTCTTATTCATTTGCCAAAAGAAAATTCAGTTGTTCTGGGCGGAATCGGCACGTTCATCTATGTATTCACCGGAATCCTTTGCATGATTGGCGGCGGTGTATTCTTGCAATATGAGAAGCTCCCATTTTCCATGGATGTACTGGAGAAGCATTCCACCGGAATGTTACTGGTAGAAGTAGGCGTTGCAATCTGCGTAATGTCCACGATTGTGACGATACTTAATGCGATAATGGAAAGGGTACGGTTCGACGATGACACAAATTAATGAATTCCTCGCGACAAAAGGAATATATTTTCTGACCCTGCTCTTGCTGGTGCTTGGACTATATGGAATTGTTGTGTGCAAGAATTACATGAAGAAACTGATTTGCATGAACATTATGCAGGTTGCAGTAATCTTCTTTTTCCTGTGTTTTGCACAGAAAAGCGACGGAACGATTCCGGTGGCGCTTTCGACCATCGTACAAGCAGAAGATTACATCAATCCATTGCCACACGGCTTGATGCTGACTGCCATTGTTGTCAGCTTGGGTACTACGGGCGTGGGGTTAGCGATTCTTACGAGAATCAAAGAGAAATACGGTAGCATTGAAGAAGAGGATATTATAGAAGGAGAGAAGCGTTATAGATGAAGAATCTGCCTGCATATATAGTACTATTACCATTGTGTTCAGCACTTTTATGTCTGGCACTCTCAAAGATTCACAAACATCTCGGAAGAGATGTCGTTTTCTGTGCGTTGATTGGCTCTCTGATTCTTTCAGTTGTCCAGTTAAAACAAGTAATCCAAGACGGCCCCATTCGATATGTGTTCGGCGGATATCAGATTCCATATGGAATTGAGTTTTCCATCGATACGGTCAATGCAGTCATCGTAGTGATGGTCTGTATCATCGGCGTCCTGTCTTGCATGTTTGCTTTTAATTTTGAAACATTTGATAACAACACACAAATTGGTGGTGCATATACGATGCATGCGCTCCTTGTGCTCGGTATGGTCGGCATGACTATGACGGGAGATGTGTTTAATTTATACGTATTCTTAGAGATTACATCGCTTTCGGCATATTGTCTCATTGCACTTGGTGGAAGCCGCGGCTTGGTGTCTGCGTTCCGCTATTTGCTAGTCGGAACGGTTGCGGCGACTTTCTATTTGCTCGGCGTTGGTATTCTATATTCCGTGAGCGGTTCACTCAACATGGCGGATATGGCTGCTTGCCTCAAACAAGGAAATAATGACAGTGCGATGCTCATTGCAATGATTCTATTAATTGTCGCATTTGGCATCAAGATGGCGCTGTTCCCATTCCACGGATGGCAGCCATCTGCGTATACGCATGCGAACACGGGGGCAAGACCACTGATTGCTGGTGCGATGGGTAAGATTCCGACTTATGCGATGTTCCGATATCTTTACTGTGTATACGGA
>CAVFWT010000019.1:0-7486 GCA_963626305.1 bacterium
AACAAAAAAAGCGTGAAGCGAAATCGCTTCACGCTTTCGTTCGTATTCAAGAGTTCTTCTTCCGCAGAATCATTCCTGCGAGCAGTTCCACCCTATTTGCAAGAAGCTAAGATTGCCTTGAGGAATTCCCAGGTTCTTGCAGTGGAAGGAATGGAAAGTCTCTCAAGCGGAGAGTGTACACCGGACATATCCGGTCCGATGGAAACGGCGTCGATTTCGCCCCACTTCTCAGCCCACTTACCGCATTCCAGTCCAGCATGTACAGCACCAACTTCTGGAGTGCGTCCGAAGTGGCGCTCGAAGGTTGCGATGCAGATGTCGAGCAGCTCAGAATTCGTGTTGAATTCCCAAGCACCATAGGAACCGCTGAATTCAGCCTTTCCGCCATATACTTCAGTCAGCATCTTCACTCTTGCGGCCAAGTTCGCCTTGCGGCTCTCTACCGAGGAACGAATCATTGCAGCTGTGCGCATTTCATCGCCTTCCAGGCGGATTACACCGATGGACATCGAAGTTTCTACCATTCCAGGCAGCGAAGCACTCATGTGATGTACGCCGGTTGGAACGATGAAAATGTACTTCATCAGTCTTTCCTGGCATTCATCGGTAACAACTTCTACCTCTGCCTCGCCAACTTTCTCCATTGCAATGCGAAGATCTGGATCGGAAATCTGATATTCTGACTTAATTTCTGCAGCAATCGTGCGCATTGCCTTCTCGAATTCGAGGCAATTTTCCGAATCAACGAGAACTTCACCCGTAACCTTGTTGCAGATTGCATTGGAAACGGAACCACCAGTCAAGCTAACAAGGTTGAATTTCGATGAGCTCAAGCAGTTCAGCATTACACGGGAAGTCAAATCAATGGCATTACCTCTCTCGCGGTGAATATCCTGACCAGAGTGTCCACCCTTGAGGCCGTCCAGTGTATAACGGTACAGAATACCACTCTTCTTCTCTCTTGGTGTCTCGAAGATAGATTCCACATCGACTGCACCTGCACAGCCAACGGTGATAACGCCTTCTTCTTCGGAGTCGATATTAATGATACGACGAGCCGAAATCTTGGATGGATCCAAGGCTTCCGCACCGAGCATTCCGATTTCTTCGTCAACAGTAATCAGAACTTCCAGTGCTGGATGATCGAAGTCATCCGAAGCGAGCATTGCCAGTGCCATTGCAATAGCAATACCGTTATCCGCACCCAGTGTTGTTCCCTCTGCCGTGATATAATCTTCGTCTTCAATATGTAGTTCTAGAGGCTGGCTCGTGAAATCGTGCTCAAATCCCTCTGCAACCGATGCGACCATATCCATGTGTCCCTGCAGCATAACCGGCTCTGCAGTCTCATAGCCAGCCGTAGCACCCTTGTAGATGATTACATTGCCGGCCTCATCCTGGTAATACTCCAGACCATGTTCCTTCGCAAAGTTCACGAGATATTCACTGATTTTCTCATTGTTGCGAGACGAACGAGGCACTGCACTCAATTCCTCGAAATAATGGAACACACATTTAGGGTCCAATGTACTAATTTCACTCATTACCATATTCCTCCTACATTCATTGGAAATTTTCACTATTACTATTATACATTTCTCGTAAAAATAAACAAGATAACCGCCTCATTTTCCGGCAAAACAATCGATTGATTTCTTCCACAGAATTGCACAACAAGCGAAATAGTTTTTAACCCCTTGTTCCAAATTATGAAGCAAACAAAACGAGTTCTCGATTTCTTTCGCAGTATTGTAGCACAAGTAAAATCTCTATTTTTTGCGTGGAATTGCGATGCAATCATAGCGAACAGCTTTTCCCGAAACCGAGTATCCGGGTTTTTTCCCCGCTAAATAAGGACCTTTAACGGGTCTTTTGATAACAACCTTTGCTGCACCTGAAGAGAACGCACCATCAAGCAATTCTTTTTCTGTGCTGCAAGGTGCTTCCAGCTGCTGAAGGAGCTGGAACTTCTTCTTCACAAGTGCACTCTTCTGCCTCTCCGGAAACATCGGGTCCAGGAGGACAACATCCGGAATTACGCCAATGTGCTCGAGTGGTTCACGCATCGCTTCAACGCTGTCACCCACATGAAGTGTCATATGGTTCACGGCATCTGCGAGTTCAGGAATCAGGAGCGCACGCTCCATCGAATCCTGAAGGAGAGCAGCAATAATAGGGTTGTATTCATAGAGATGCACACGAAATCCCGCTGCTGCCAGCAGAAGTGAGTCTTCCCCCAGTCCTGCTGTTGCATCGAGCAGAATCGGAGACGCCTCGTCTTTGATGCGACTTGCTTTTACCAGAAGTTCTCGGCTTAAATTGCTTGGCTTAAGCCGTTTCTCCATTCGGGTAAAATCCCCACGAAGGGCGAGTTGATCCTGTCGAAGGGAGAGTCCTTCCTCGTCAACCCAAAGGTGCAATTCGCCAGCTGGAATTTCATCAACGTAGGCACTCACATGATTCGAAATATGCTTAGAGCTTTCGTTTGTGGTAGATGCATTGTCAATAGAAACGTTGCCAACTGAAATAAGCGGAAGGCCGAGCCGATTGGCCCAGCGTTCCGCTTTGTGTAGATTTTCGAATGTTGTATAGATTGATAAGTTCATCAATGATCCATCCGCCTTAATATTGATATATCTCTGGAATTGATTTAGAAACACTTCTCGAGCGTTTCTGGGTCCAGCTCTTCCGATGTCAATGTTCCTACCACGAAGTAGACAATTCCACCGACAATCAATGCGGCAACAATTTCGTGAATATTGAACGGAAGAATTTTCACACGATTGAAGAAGACAAAGACTGCCAATCCCGTGAGCGTCGAAGCCAGACAAGCCTTGCTGTTCCCTTTCTTCCAGTAGAGGCCGCCAACGATTGGCCAGAAAAACGTTGCTTCCAAGCCACCAAACGCAAAGAGGTTAATCCAAGCGATAACGTCTGGTGGATTCAGTGCAATCAAGCACGTTACAACACCGATTACCGCGGTGATTGCAAAGCTGATTCTTGGAAGCTTCTTCAAATCCGTTTGCGGAAGTTCGTCCGAAATATCTTCTAATGCATCAACTTCTTGATTCGTCTTCTGGACGCGTCTCTTCACGATGTAGTTCAGATAAATGTCTTTCAATATCGTTGCCGACGAGAGAATCAAGAGTGAGTCTACCGTAGACATAACAGCGGCGAGCGGTGCAGCCAAGAAAAGTCCGGCAGCCCAGCTCGGCATGTATTTCATGACGACGTACGGAATTACCTGATCCGTACTGCTGAGATTTGCATCCTTTACCAGTGGATAAGAAAGTGTTCCAGCGAGGTGCATACCAATCATCAGGATGCCGATAACGATGGTTCCGTAAATCATCGCTCTATGCATGGAACGAGTATCTTTGAATCCCATGCATCGAACTGCCGTCTGCGGAAGTCCGATTACGGCAATTCCAACCAATACCCAGTAGGAAAGCATATATCCTGGCTGTAAAACAGTGATATCTGCACCATATTGACCTTTGCCCATCAAATCCCATCCTGGGTTTCCGGCATTGAGCTGATTAACAATTTCGCTCATACCGCCACACTGGTGGATGATGAAGAACAGCATCAAGAAGGTACCACAGCTCATGATGAAGCCCTGAAGTGTATCGGTCAAGACAACGGCACGGAATCCGCCAAAAGCAGTATAGAGCACGACCACGGCACCAAACAGCAATAGTCCAGCCCAATATGGGAGTCCGGTCACCGTCTGAATCAATGTTGCACCGCCCATGAACTGCCCAATCATCTGTGTAATAAAGAAGACTACCAGGGCCAGACCGCAGACGATAACGACAGCGGAAGAATGATATCTGGCTCTCAAGTAATCAGATACCGTAACGGCATTAATTCTTCTAGAAATCAAGGCAAATTTCTTGCCCAGTACACCGAGTGTCAAGAAGGTTGCGCCAATCTGCACGCCAGCAATCCAAGACTGGGACAATCCGTAGTGAGAAGCTAATCCTGGCCCACCTAGAAATGAACTTGCGCTAGTATACGTTGCCACAAGCGTCATGGCCAAAACCAGTCCGCCCATGCCTCTGGATCCGACGAAATAAGAGCTCATAAAATTGGAATCTGTCGCAGTTTTTCGGTTGATATAGAAGCCGATTCCGAGATTGATCAGAAGATATATCGCAAGTATCGCGAGTACGACGAGGTGTTTACTCTGCATCGGTAACACCTCCCTCTGAATCTTCATCCAGATCAAAGTCCACGAATACGTTCTTGACCATCAGGATGACTCCAACAACTGCGATTACGAATACTCCCGGAGTACTGAGCACCCACCAGAGCGGTAGCCCCAAAATACGGATACTGCAGCCCGACAGACCGTAAGCGCATGCGACGTTCCAGACCATACAGATTACAAATAGGATGACGGTCGCTTTCGCCTCCCGCTTAATCTGCCGATCCTTTGCTTCCTTCGACATCTTGTTATTCATTTGTTCTCCTTTCGGTATAGTTTCAACTAGGAATACCATCCGAGTTAAAAAAAGAAATAATTTATTATATCTGCAATTAATTGCAATTCGGGTAATTGCAAATTGCATTCGCGTAATAAATTAGGAAAGCACCGATTACGGTGCTTTCGCAAGAATCGGCATGTTTACTTGCCGATCGTTTCAATTGCTTCACGGCGATTCGCTGCCTTGAATACAGCTGAACCCGCTACGAGAATATCTGTTCCCGCCTCCTTAAGTGTATCGCAATTCTCGAAGTTCACTCCGCCATCTACTTCAATCTGGAAGTGGTATCCGTTCTCCTTGCGAATCTGATCCAACTTCCGAATTTTATCGAGTGCACGTGGAATGAATTTCTGTCCGCCAAAACCTGGGTTCACGGACATAATCAGAATCATATCTACTTTGTCCAGGACATCTTCGACCATTACGACCGGTGTTGCTGGATTGAGTGCAACGCCCGCTTTTGCACCAGCGCTATGGATGTGCTGAATGGTTCGATCCAGGTGGCGGCATGCCTCCTGATGAACAGTGATGAATTCTGTATTTGGTGTGATGAAATCTTCGATATAACGATCCGGATCTTCAATCATCAGATGAACATCATATGGGATTGTTGCATCACAATTGAGACTTTTCATCACAGCGGCGCCGAAACTGATATTCGGGACGAATGCGCCGTCCATTACATCTACATGGATGTAATCTGCGCCATATTCACAAATCTGTCGAACATCCTCCCCGAGCTTCGAGAAGTCTGCGGAAAGAATGGATGGTGCTACTTTTGCCATTTTTGAACCTCTTCGTACATTTTGAGATAACTTTCATATCGGGTTTTCGGGATCTGCTGGTTGGCGAGAGCTTCTTTTACCCCACAAGATGGCTCATTGATATGAACGCAATTGCCATATCTGCATTCCAGCGATGGTTCTTTGAACTCCGGAAAGAACAAGCGAAGCTCTGTTCGCTCCATTTCTTCCGGCAAATCCAGCGAAGTAAAACCCGGTGTATCGTATATATAAGTGTCTGCATCTATGACAAATATTTCAACGTGACGCGTAGTGTGTTTTCCACGTCCCGTCTTGTCACTGAGATTTCCAGTCTCTGCTTCCGCTTCTTCAACGAGTGCGTTAAGAAGCGTGGACTTTCCAACTCCGGATGGTCCCGCTAATGCAACGCTCTGCCCCGTAATTTCCTTCCGAAGTGCTTCGAGCCCATCGCCGGTTGTATTGCTCACCGGATACGTTGGATAGATGTTCTGATACATATCGATCAGTTCTTGCACGCGGCTTTCCGGCACAAGATCCGACTTTGTAAATACCAGAATGGGACGAATTCCTGTGTATTCACAGTAGACGGTTAATTTGTCGACTGCGAGCGGAATCATCTCTGGCGTCTCCGCAGAGGATACAATTACAAGTGTATCCAAGTTGGAAACCGGTGGCCGACGAAGAAAATTCTTCCTCGGAAGAACCTTTGTAATGATGCATTCACCGTCTTCTCGGCGGATTTCGTATTCCACTTCATCACCCACCAGGATGATATCTTTCTTCCGGCGTTTGAGATTTCCACGAGCGTTGCCCTGAATCACCTGTTTGCCGTCGGAAACGTAATAGAAACCGCCGATTCCTTTTACCACTTTCCCAATCATTCTAGTTCTCTACCTGATTGCTTCCGTCTCCACTATCGGAGTTATTGTTATTGTTATTCTTATCCGAGTTGCTGGTCTTTGGTGCACCTTTGCTGACTTCGATGTCAATCTTAGTACCTTTCTTCAGCGAAGTGTTTGCGGCGTATTGCTGCCACATTACGTAGCCCTTGCCATATGCGTTGCTCTCGTCATAAGTAATATTACCTACACTGAATCCTGCGCTGCGGATTTTCTGCTTTGCTTCGGAAAGCGTCGATCCCGTTACCGAAGGAACGGTTGCTTCTTCAACGCCTTTACCATCACTGACAACGATATTGACGGTCGTTCCGTGATCGGCTTCCTCACCACCGCTTGGATCCTGCGAAATAATCGTTCCTGCCGCTTCGGTGGAAGTTTCCTTCTTAGTCGTTCCGAGTTCGAAATCAGACTCCTTCAAGATGCTCTCCGCTTCAGATGCAGTCTTGCCAATCAAATTCGGAACGGAACCCGCCTGAGGTCCCTTACTGATATTAACCGTAATGCTGGATTCTTTCTTCGCTTTGCTGCCGGATTCTGGATCCTGCTCCGCAACAGTGCCCTTCTCATAATCGTTGGAATATACTTCCTTGCCTTCTTTCAGCTTGAAACCGGCTTCTTCTGCCGCTTTCTTCGCTTCAGACAGCGTCATTCCGTACAGTTCCGGGACATCTTTCTGACTAGAGAACACTCCGTTGAAGGCTGCTACAGCAACTCCAAGCCCCAGTACCAGTACCGCAACTGCTGCAATCAGGATGCGACGCTTCTTCTGAGCCTTGGTGAGCTTCTTTTTCTTCTTCGGCTTTCTCTTATAATCTTCCTCGTCTTCGTCGTAATCATCATCGCTATAACCCTTGCGATTCTGTTCCACCTGCTCCGATGCTTCATTGAAAATGGAGTTCCCGACCATTCTGGTGACGAATTCGATATTATTCAATTCTTCAATGAGTTCGTCCGCACTGCCGTAACGGTTCGTCTGGAATTTATTCGTTGCCTTCATGACACACTGTTCCAGTGCAGGTGGAATTCCATCTACCAGCTGGCTCGGCGGTGTGATTTCTTCATTGATGTGCTTAAGGGCAATCGTTACCGGATTATCTCCGTCGAACGGCACCTGTCCCGTCAGCATTTCATACATAACAATACCAAGGGAATAGATGTCCGAACGTTCGTCGACATAATTACCTCTCGCTTGTTCTGGCGAGAAGTAATGAACGGATCCGATAATCTTGCTGCCCGTGGACATCGTCGCATCATTAACGGCTTTCGCAATACCAAAATCTGCGAGTTTAACAATTCCATCCGTCGTTACCATAATATTATGAGGCTTAACGTC
>CAVFWT010000020.1:0-16548 GCA_963626305.1 bacterium
TCCTAAAATAGCCACAGAAAGGAGTACACATGGCAAATGATGATGTTAATGTGGTGATCTACAAGATACTGAAATACCTCTACGAATGTAAAAAAGCAGGCAAGCAACCAAGACATGAAGATGTTATGTACAATGCATCCTTGTTACGAATCCCAGAAGCGTACTGGATGGATATTTTGTTAGAACTTAACAGAAAGGGATTAATCAGGGGTATCAATTCAATCATCACGAAGGATGGTACAATCGTCACGTTAACGGATGAATTCGGAATAACCCTTGACGGTATGCAGTACGTTGATGAAAATTCCATGATGGCAAAAGCAAGTGAATATTTGGGAGTAACATTTGTTGCATTGTTAAATCACTTAATAAACAAACTGTAATAGTCGCTGAACAGCTCAGAATGGACTTCTAACGGAAGTTTTGTTGAACGATGGTACGAAAATGGTGCATCGTTCAACAACAATTGCGAAAGCTTCAGAACATTTTGGCTTAATTTATGGAAAGGGATTACAACCACAGCTTCAAATGCTTGGAAATCAATTAAAAATTTCTTTGCATCAGTTCCAACATTTTTCAAGTCGAAATTCAGCGCTGCATACACAGCAATAAAAAATGTTTTCAACAAGCTACCAAGTTTTTTCAGTGGACTATGGGGAAAAATCAAAAAAACTTTTTCTTCACTTGGAACTAAAATTGGTAGTGCGATCGGTGGCGCTGTAAAATCTGCAATTAATTCAGTTATTCGCTTGATTGAGAACAGAATTAACAGCGCGATCAGTATTATCAACGGTGCAATCACTTTGATTAACAAATTGCCAAAGGTTCATGTTGGCAAGGTTTCTAAATTAAGCCTTCCAAGACTTGCTGAAGGTGGTGTGGTAAATAGAGCAACAACAGCAGTTGTTGGTGAAGATGGCGCGGAAGCCATTGTGCCGCTTGAAAGGAACACGGCTTGGATTGATAAAGTTGCTGATGCAATCATAAGCAGAACTGGCGGTGTAAGTGGCGGGGTCGTTGTTAATCAGACGAACAATTACTCACAAGCGCATAGCAGATATGAAATTTATAAATCAAAACAGCAAACAGCCGCAGCTGTTCGCCTTGCAATGAAAGGGGTGTAAACAATGAAATTTGAATACATTTCAGCAAGGGGTGACACTTTATCACTAACGGGGGATAAAAATTATAGATTGGTCAACATTGATAACCAAACAAGCGTTGATTCTAATATTTCAAGCGTTGTTATTGGTGGCACTGATGGTGATACAGTCAACAACATACAAGCGCAGCCCCGAACGATCATTCTTGATTTGCGAATTATTGCAGATGTTGAAGCAACAAAACGCGCGATCTTAAATGTTATTAAACTAAAACAAAATGGAATTATTAGATGGGAACAGGAAAACAAAATTGTAGAGATCACAGGCGTTGTTGAATCAATTGATATGCCGCGTTGGAGTAACGCGGTAACAATGCAAGTTTCATTGCATTGTGAACAGCCGTTTTGGGTTGAACGATGGTACGAAAATGGTGCATCGTTCAACTGCAGAGTATCCAATCGCTGTAGAACGTCTCCGCATTGCGCTGAGACAGGCGAGAGAATGCATTATACTTACTAAAGTGGACACGTTTTATAAATATAATGCATATTGGAATAAAAGAAGAGTGGTACAGGATCATAGACGACACAGCGGAAGATTACTTGTTTAATCCAGATATGTTTGAAATAGCAGAAGAATGACGAAGCACCTACACGCTAGGTGCTTTTTTCGTGCATGGAAAGGATAAAGAGCCCCCAAAACTTTTACAAAAGTATAACTTTTCCTTGTTTTTTTGGGGGGCGGGAGTATAATTGAATTTACAGATATGCAACGCTTAAGATGGTGATTTTACCCAATCGGACATGTGCCATTCATTCGCTTAAATCGGATGATTAATAGGAATCAAGTTGCTTTTAGCGGTTGGATGAAAATCATGAAAAGGAACATTTTTTTAATTGGGAATCGAACGTACTGAGATTCTAGTACTGAAGATCCCGAGAAAGTATGGAGTTAACAGGAGGGCTTGAATGATGAAGAAGGTTAAATCGACGCTAATGTTGTTGGTTCTATCCCTTGCGATGATACTCAATGTTGCGCCACTGTCCGTATTTGCAGCCGATGCAGATACGACGAACTGGAATATTTCGAAATCCAAAGAAGCAACGAACCTGGATTCGAATTTTGAATCCCGCGTTACACTGTCGCTGCCTGCAGGAGATTATGCAGGGAATCTGGATGCTGTGTTCGTTCTGGATGGATCTACTAGCACAGACGCATACGAACTCGCTTCCTGTGCTTCTAATTTGATGAAAGCGTTGGCTGATTACCAGAACCTGAACGTTAAGGTGGGACTGGTAATCTTCGGTGGAAGCACACCTCTTCTTTACACTAGCGACAGTCTTCTGGATTTCTCGGATGAGAGCAACGTCAATAAGCTCGTGCAAGAAATTACGGATAAATCCTATGATGGCAAATCAGGTCGTAGTGGCAGCAACCTTCAGGCTGGTGTGAAAGAAGCTCAGAAAATGCTGAATGCGGACAGTGACGTAGACGATTCGGACAAATACCTGTTGCTCCTGACAGATGGTGGTGCTCGTATGTGGGTCAATGACAGCGGTGAATCAATGTCTCAGACATACCGTCAGTGGAATGGAGATAGTATTTCTTGGGGATATAATCAGGATTACGCGAGCCGTTACATTGAGAAAGATCCTCAGCCAGAAATTCGAAATTTCAGTGAAGTATGGGAGGCAGGCAATTCCAATCCAGACTTTGCGAAATACGCGATGACTAAGGCAGACACAGAGAAAGATGGCGCCAGTAAGAAAGCCGCTAGTTGGGAGACCGTATGTGACACTACTAGCAGTTACTATCCTTCTCTGGAAGTAGCTACGTACTATGCAGCAACCTCTATTATCGAGGCATCGAAGAACTCCAACGTAATATGGGTAGACTATCCTTATCATAGCGGGCAATACAAGGAATATACGGATTCCCTCAAATCCTGGCTCGCTTCGAACAACTACATTACTCGTTACGATAGCACCCAGTCACAAGCTGAAACCATTTTCTCTAATGTAAAGGATCAACTCACATACCTCCTGGATGCTGGAACTACTGTTGTAGATTACATGGGATATGTTAAGGGCGACTACAATCTCGATTTTGTCAACAAGAGTGATACACTCACCCTTACCGTTGATGGCGAGGAGAAAGCAGTCACTCAGCTTGGAAAGAATTCTTATGGCTTCGGGGACAAGCTAGATAGTGGTAAATACGAATATGAATTAACTTATTCGCCAGCAAACGATGGAGAGGAACATTTCCAGTGGGATATTAATGTACCGGTTTCCAAGGACGCACCACTAAAGCTCACTTATACGGTCAAGCTCGTCAATCCGAAGACTACCGCAGGAACTTATGGTGTTTACGACAAGTATGGTGAGAACAATGATGGTTCCGCTAGCTATGACTTATATACCAACAATAAGGCTACATTAAACCCAGTGGACTCTAATGGCAAAAAGGGCACTTCGGAAGATTTTAAGAAGCCAACAGTGTCTTATGTTGTCAAGTCTACACCGACAGAGGATGAAGAAGTGTCGCCAACTAATTTTGAAGAAGAAGAATCTTCAGTTTCAGAGTCTTCTGTTCCAGATACAGGCGATTCATTCCCGTTAGAAGGACTATTGTTACTGATGGTAGTGAGTGCTGCAGGCATCGGAGTAGTCCAGTATCTGCGAAGAAGAACCCATTAAGTATAGAAGGAGAAATAAAATGCCTAAGGGAAACCCAAAAGCTCAAACCACAGCTACACGGAAATATGAAGAAAAAATTGGAATGATTTCTAAGAGTTATAAGCTTAAAAAAGAGCTTGTAGACGAGTTCGCAGAAGCGACAAAGGCACAAGGCAGCAATCAATCTAGAGAGTTGAGTAGAATGATGCAAGAATACATCGAAAAATGGAAAGCGGATACCAAATAACACCTTTTGATGAAAGCCATCAAACCAAAGAATGTAAAGGCGGTAACCTTATCTTTCCACTCAGACACGATTAGATTATATCCAAGGATAAATTGCAAAGGAGGATGCAAATGCATCCTCCTTTGCTTTTCCCATATTAGATTCAAGTCATCACTATATCGGAGAACATCAAGAACTTCAGCCAGATGTTATTCCTTTCCCCAGATTCTAGCCCAGGTATCTGGAATCTGTTCTCTCTTCTCTTTTCGGAAAATATAGAATGCGTTGACGAAATACAACACGGTATATAGCAGCATAAATACTATCGCAGACATGTCCGTCACCTGAGACAATGCACCATTTCCCATCTGTGCTTTCGCGCCAGTGTAATAAATGATGTCCGTGATTGAGTGAAGCACCATGGTAATCCACATATTTCCCGTTCTCATATATATTGCCGCAAACAGGAATCCAGAAGCGGTTGCGTACAATACCTGGAACATCGTACTAAGCGGATCCCCACCAAAGAAAATATTCAGTCCGTGTCGCAGGCCGAAAATAAGGCTGGTAATTATAACAACCGGAACGACCAGCTGCTTCCCTCTCGGGCTTCTCATCGCAAAGGAAATCGGTATGATTCGGCACATGATTTCTTCCGAAACACCTGGCTGCAGCCCACTGAGTATCGCAACGCCGAAGCTTCCATAAGTTTTGTGCATCACTACTCCTGCAACTATGGCAAAAATAGCAATTCCCAGCTCACTCCATCCGAGGAGAAGACCTTTGCCAGTCTGTCTCGCACTAAAGAATCCATGCAGTTCCTTCCGAAATTTGAACCAGTACAGTAACAATACGATTAGATAAGCCAGCAGTGTAATCACGGTGGATATCAATCCCAGATTTTCGGTATTCTCGCGAGTTGCCGATCCATAGATAACAGTTGCCGCAACACCACTTGCCAGAACAACAATAATCGATTCGATTACCGCAACCAACAACATCACGCCAACAACCAGAATCAGCGCATGCGCAACTGGATGCGATTCAAGAAATTTTCCGTTCGCTCTCTTTTTATTTTCCATAATGTATAATTTCCTTTCCGATTCACATTATAACAAAAAAAATGCACTATCGCATCTTTATAGCCTACCACCGTTGACAGTATTCATTGAATACCATATAATAATTTAAAAGGAGTCGACATATGAGCATAAAAGAAATTCGAGAAAAAACAGGGCTATCCCAAAAGATGTTTGCGCAAAAGTATCGAATTCCATTACAAACTTTAAAGCAGTGGGAATCAAGTGTTGATAGCAAATCTCATCGCAACCCACCAGAATATGTGGAATTTCTTTTAGCGGAAACAATTCGCTATTCTGCCGGTGATAAATACAGAAATACAAACCAGAAATCTCTTATTAACGAGCATAATTCATCTCGTAAAGTTATTCATACGATACGAACTGCGAAGGATTCACAGGGTAACGCACGCTTATGGATGCGTTATATCGCAAAACAGTTCGAAGATCACACATCACCCCTTTCCTCATCTGAACTGGAATTTCTTCTAGATGGCGATGATTTAACCTTGTCCCAAAAATGCATATTGAAGAGTGCCTACCAGAATGGCAGTCCAACAAACCAGTATATAATCCAACTTGGGAGGAAATGTGACACATCTTTTGCTACCAGATTAATAGAAAAGAGTAAGAAAAATGTTAAACAATGAATACGAAGTCTTCCAATCGCTGAACACCGAACTGACTAGAAATGATATCACGCTTGAAATAATCTGCGTTGGCGGATTCGTTCTTAGTCATTATGGATTAAAAGAAACACTTGATATCGATGGTTTCTATCGAAGAACACAGGAGATTGATACAATAATCAGCCGCGTGGGTGACAAGTTCGGAATCAACACGGACGAAGAGCCTTGGCTCAACAATTCCGTTGAAAGTTTGAATAGTACTCCAGATAAATCGATATGTGATATTCTCTATAAATTTTCAAACTTAACCGTCTTCATGGCTCCATTAGAATACATTGCTGGAATGAAACTTCAAAGCGGAAGAGAAAAAGATATTGATGATGTGGGTTTAATAATACAGAAGAATCAGCATAACGACCCTATAGAATTCATCCACATGCTCAAAGAGAAATATCACTTTGAAAATATTGATATCTCACTAATTCTCACTGCTTACGGAAAAGCTTACGGATTTGCATGGCTAGAAGATTACTACCAGAAACATGAATCCGATATAATTCAGCTAGTCTAGAGACATAGCATAAGTTATTTAACGAGGAGGTTCACCATGTGGATACTATTCGCGTTCGGCTCCGCACTCTTCGCGGGTCTGACGGCAATATTAGCAAAATGCGGAATCCGCAACATGGATTCCAACGTTGCCACGGCACTGCGCACCATCATCGTCCTGATATTCTCCTGGCTGATGGTCTTCGTCGTCGGTGCTCAGAATGAAATCGCTAGTCTATCGCCACGAACACTCGTCTTCCTGACGTTGTCCGGACTCTCAACAGGTGGTTCCTGGCTCTGCTACTTCAAGGCTTTACAGATGGGCGACGTCAACAAAGTCACTCCCATCGACAAATCCAGCACGATTCTGACAATGCTTTTAGCTTTCCTTCTGCTAAAAGAAGAAATTTCGCCGCTCAAGATGATCGCGATGGTGCTAATCGGTATCGGCACGTACATGATGATTCAGAAGAAAGAAAGCGATGCCAAAACCGAAGACCGAAAATGGCTAATCTACGCTTGCGGTTCAGCGATTTTCGCCAGTCTGACTTCCATTCTTGGAAAGATTGGTATTCAAGATGTGAACTCCAATCTTGGAACTGCCATCCGAACGATTGTTGTACTTGCCATGGCATGGCTAGTGGTCTACGTAACCGGGAAGCAACACACGGTCAAGGATGTAGGAAAAGAAAATTATTTTTACCTGGTTCTTTCCGGGATTGCAACTGGGGCGTCGTGGTTATGTTATTACCGTGCATTGCAGACGGGTCCGGCGAGCGTCGTTGTTCCGATTGATAAGCTCAGCATTCTCGTGACTATTGCATTCTCGTACATCGTGTTCCACGAGAAGCTTTCGCTCAAGTCGGGAATTGGTCTGGTGCTGATTGTTGCCGGAACACTGCTGCTATTGGTATAATTGGTTAATATAATTCAGTTAGATATGGGGGAGGTTTGAATTGAAAACACTTGGCAATATTCTTTGGTTCATTTTCGGAGGATTCATCGGTGGATTGGTATGGATTCTCGTCGGTTTTCTGTGGTGCATTACCATTATCGGAATCCCGGTTGGAAAACAGTGCTTCAAGTTCGCGTCGCTCTCTTTCTGCCCATTCGGCAAAGATATCGTGTACAGCGACAACATGTTCTCGATTATCATCAACGTCATCTGGATTCTCCTGTTCGGATGGGAGATGGCACTCGGCTATCTGGTAATCGGCTGTATCTGGTGCGTCACCATCATCGGAATTCCCTTTGGACTACAATTCTTCAAACTCGCAAAGCTCGCCATCATGCCGCTTGGTGCAGATATTGTTGTCGCAGGAATGGATTACTATTCTTAGTCCCGATTGGATAGCTATTATGACTATTTTCTAATGGATCTCGTCACTTCTATTCCAAACAATCAACAGAAAATGAATAGCGAAGAAATTAAAGGAGTCACGGCATCAACGCCATGACTCCTTTTTCAATGTTCTGGTTTCAGTATTCTTATTTTCAGCATTCAAGCAGTGTTCAGGTTCTGCATATCCAAAACGCTATCACCAAAGCATCATCGATAGATTCGAAGGGAATGTCGAATGGAACACATAACGCTGGAATTGCTTTCACGCTTCTTCGAAACTACTTCGTCTTGACGGTCTTCTTTGCACTCCACTTGGAGTAGTATGTCTTGCCGCCCTTCGTCATGTAGTTACGAACCTGTACGTAATACTTCTTTTTCTTCGAAAGGTTCTTAATGGTCTTGCCTTTGCTGGTCTTGCCTACCTTAACGTACTTGCTGGAAGCCATGCTCGACTTCTTCGAGTAACGAATCTGGTAGCCGCTGATAACCTTCTGATTCGACTTGCTTGCCTTCGACCAAGATACTTTGAAGGACTTCTTGCCTTTCTTTACCTTTAGCTTCTTCACGATGTACTTCGAGTAACCGGCAAGTGTTTTTACATTCTTCTTCGTTCCGCACTTCGCACAGTACGAATAGGTCGTTCCATTCTTCAGATATCCTGCCTTCTGGGTGTAGGTCTTCCAGGTATGGCCCGTTGCTTTGATGGACTTTACGGTATCCGGATTGCTTTCACCACAAACAGCGCAGTGCTGAGATTCGCTTCCTGTTTCGGTGCAAGTTGCTTCCTTGTCCACCGTGTACTCTTCCGACCACTTATGGCCTAGTGGATTAATGGTCTTTGCCGTATCCGAATTGCTTGCACCGCAAACGGTACAATGCTGAGATTCACTTCCTGCTTCGGTGCAAGTTGCTTCCTTGTCCACCGTGTACTCTTCCGACCACTTATGGCCTAGTGGATTAATGGTCTTTGCCGTATCCGAATTGCTTGCACCGCAAACGGTACAATGCTGAGATTCACTTCCTGCTTCGGTGCAAGTTGCTTCTTTGTCCACCGTATAATCTTCCGACCATGTGTGCGTTATGCACTTTGTATCTAAGTTATTCTCTTTCGCATAAGTAGCTGCGGCGGAATCTGGATTACATATGATGAGCAAATCGTTATCGTCATTAAATGCATTCTCACCAATCTCCGTTACCGAATCCGGAATGGTAATTTCCTTCAAATCCGAAGCATTTTCAAAGGCACTCTCGCCGATGCCTGTAACCGAATCGGGGATGGTAATTTTCTCAAGTGAACTGCAACTGGAAAATGCATATTTAGCAATTGTTGTCAAGGAACTTGGCAATGTAACGTCTACCAAAGAAATGCATCTCTCGAATGCCGCCTCGTCAATGCTGGTTACTGTTTCTGGAATGCTGATACTTACAAGTTTCTGACAGTCATAGAATGCACCTACAGCAATATTGGTTATACCATTTTCGATTTCAACCTTCTTGATATCATCCTTGTATCCAGCTTCAAGCCACGGTGCATTGTTGTCTTCATAGGTCATGGCACCCGTGCCTTCGATTTCGAGCAATCCATCCGAATGCAACGTCCATGTTAGATTGCCACAAGTTTCGGTATGAGAGCCCTTTGGAAGTGTCTTTGTCTCAACATAACCGCAGCCTTCAATCTGGCACGTTCTATGCATGCTACCCTCTTTGTCGCTGGTTGCTTGGCTGTCAATTTCATAAGTACCATAGGTGTGTTTGAGGCATTGACGTTTGTAATTGTAGGATTTATTTGCCGCGTAATTCCAAGCAGCAGAATCCGGATTACAGTGAATGATTAAATCCGCACTGCACCCCTTGAAAACATTGAAGTCTAATGAGACATCATCGTTCAATACCGTCACGTCTTTGAGATTGCTGCAATTATGGAATGCGCACGTCTGTACATAATTGACAGAATTTGGTATGGTAACTTGTTCGAGCTTGGAACAACCTTCAAAAGCCATTGCATAAAGATTGGTTGCCGTATCCGGTAATTCAATTTCCTTCAAATTCTCATAATACCGGAAACCACATATTGCCTGAATACCCGATTTCAACACTAACTTCGTAATGTATTTCTGGTAACTCTCCCAAGGATAAGGGGTTGTGCTTGTTCTATCCAGATCGCCAGTACCGGAAACAGTCAGTAGTCCCGTGCTATCAACGGTATAGGTAAACGTTTTGCCCCGACAGGAAAATGTGCCACTGGCGGAACCAGTCTTCGGGATTGCTTGAACATCCGTCTTGGCATCACAATTCTTACAATGTCTGGATTTCTGGCCGTCTTCAAAAGGATTTGCTTCCTTATCCGTCTCAAACTCGCTCTTCCATTCATGGTCGCTAATGCATTCTCTAGTTATGCTTTGCTCTTTCGCATAAGTCGATGCCGTGGAGTCCGGGTTACACTTAATGGTAATTGCACCTGTAATATTCAGGAATACACTATTTGCTAATGTGATAGAATCGTTATGAATTGTTACAGTTTCTAGACTCTCACAGTCTCCAAACGTAGCATATCCCAGAGATGCAACATTGCTCGGCAAGTCTACCGACTTCAAAGAAGTACACTTATAGAATGCATATTCCGAGATTTCAATGCTATTATCACTGGACGGAATTTCGATTTTCGTCAGGTTCACACAGTTGTTAAAAGTATTCTTACCGATCTTAGTGATTCCTTCACCGAATGTTACTGATGTAATCTTGCTCTTGCAAGAATTCCAAGGTGCAAACGTGGTATCATCGCCCTCCGTCTCGGCATAATCTTTCATCGCACCCGTACCAGAGACGGTCATTACGCCATCTTCATCAAGGGAGCACGTGATTTTATCCGCGTCTGTCGCACCTGCCGACCAGGTTGTGTTCGCATCATCGGAGTCTTCGGTTGTATCCGAAGCAGCAGCTACCTCATTGTCGCTAGAGGTACTGGATTTCGCCGATGATTCCTCGGTGCTGCTTTCTGCTACGGCATCTGCTTTAGCAGCTGAGTTCTTCTCGGAAGATACTTCCGAGTCAGACTTCGTGTCCGCTTTCGTAGCTTCTTTGTCTGTCGCCTGTTCGTCGGTTACCTGCGCGGCCCCACTCGTCCCTGTTTCTGTCGCAGCGAGTGCCGGTACAGAATACGCAACGACGGTTGCGATACACAAGAAAACCGATAACAATTTCGTTATGTTCTTTCTCATGAACGATTCCTTTCTATTAAAATTCTTGACTTCGTTATAATTATATAACGCGGTTATTATATCATATCTAGATTAAAGCTCGCGACATTTAATATCAAATATGGAAAAAGCAAGCGGAGTGGAATTTATCCACTCCGCTATATTGCATTTTGATTGCAAGTTCGATTTAGTTGCAGTCCCTATCTAGTGGGATCCATCTGCAATCATTGAATCAGACGTGTTACACTACTTCGTCTTGACGGACTTCTTCGCACTCCACTTGGAGTAGTACGTCTTGCCGCCAGACTTCCGATAATTTCTCACCTGTACGTAGTACTTCGTCTTCTTCGACAGCTTCTTGATTGTCTTCCCTTTGCTGCTCTTGCCAACCTTGACGTATTTGCTGGAAGCCATGCTGGACTTCTTCGAGTAACGAATCTGGTAACCCGTAATTACCTTGCGGTTCTTCTTACTTGCCTTCTTCCATTTTACCTTGAAGGATTTCTTGCCTTTCTTTACCTTCAGCTTCTTCACGATGTACTTCGAGTAACCGGCAAGTGTTTTTACATTCTTCTTCGTTCCGCACTTCGTGCAGTAAGAATATGTCGTTCCGTTCTTGAGGTATCCGGCTTTCTTCGTATAAGTCTTCCAGCTATGTCCTGTTGCTGGGATTGCAACTGAGCCTTCAAAATCGCAGTACTTGCATTTACCGGTTTCGCTACCATCCTGTGTGCAAGTCGGATTCTTGACTACTGCGTTTTCCAGTGTGTGGTGGATGCATTGATGGGTGAACTCGTTCTCTTCCGCATACTTCCAAGCATTGGAATTCGGATTGCATCGGATAACCATATCATCATTTGAATCATAGAATGCGTCTTCATCAATTTCAACATTATCATTCTCGATGGTGATGGTCTCTAGATTGTCACACCAAGAAAATGCGTCTTCTTCAATCGTTGTTACATTTGCCCCTACTGTAACCTCTTTGAGATTCGAACAGGAGATAAATGTGCGATAGCTAATAGACTGCAAGGAGCTTGGTAACGTTACCTTGGTGAGTCCATCGCAACCACAGAAGGCCTCTTCTCCAATACTGGTTATCGAATCCGGCAATGTGATTTCGCTCAGCTTTACGCACTCCGCAAAAGCATCGGGAGCGATACTGGTCAAAGTATTCGGTAATGTTACCTTGGTGAGATTGCTGCAATCTGCAAATGCCAAAAGGCTCACGCTTGTGACACCAGACTCAATTCGGATTTCCTTAATATCACTTTCGAAGTAGCTCCATGGCTGGTGCGGATAATCATAGTAAACCGGCATTTCCCCCGTTCCCTTAATAGTAAGTACGCCATTATCATCTAAGTTATAGCTCAGATTTCCCGTTGTACCACTCTTCGTATACTTCGGAACGGTTACGGTAGTTCCCTCTTTGATTGCATTGCATTTTCGACAATGAATAGATGCTTGTCCGTCTTCCTGATCCGTTGCTGCTTTATCTGGAGTCAAATATTTTCTCCAAGTGTGATCCGTTACTGGGATTGTCTGTACATCTGTGGTTGCTTTGCAATATTTACAGTGCCGCGATTTCGTTCCCGTTTCCGTGCACGTTGCTTCTTCATCGACAGTCCACTCCGTATTATATTCGTGCTTGTCATCTAGGCAATAATATTTCTTATCATATTTTTTCGCAAATTTGCAAGTGCTCGATTCTGGATTGCAATTACACTTAAACGCAAGCTGGCTATTACAACTATAGAAAGCGTAGTAATTGAAGGATATGTCATCATTATAGATTGCTACTTCCTTCAAATTTCCGCAGCAGTAGAACGCATAGTTTTCAATAGATGAAACATTGCTCGGCAATACAATGCTGGTAAGGTTTCTGCAATCCGCGAAGGCATTCTCGCTGATTTTTGTCACGCCAGAACCAACGGTTACACTCGTGAGATTATCGAGGCTACGGAACGCGGATGAACCGATATTCGATACCGTATCGTTAATCACAACAGAAACGATGGAATCTTCGTAATTAGCTCTCCACGGTGCTTTCGAAGTATTATCGTTATAATCCTTCATGTCTCCACCATCGATGGTCAGTACATACTTCGTTGTGGTATCGTCAGATGCACTGTCACTATCGCTACCTGTGGCTGGCGCCTCTGTGATGGACCATACGATATTTCCGTCGGAACCGCCATCTACACCGTCCAGCTTCGGGATTTCGGTAATGCTCGACTCATCGATGGCATCACATTCCTTGCAGTGATGAGATTTCTGCCCCGATTCTGTCTTGGTTGGTGCTTTGTCTAGGCTCCATGCATCACTATATTCATGTCCACGTGCCTTCACTACTCGGCTCGTTCCTTCTTTCGAAGTATCGCAATACTTACAATGGATGGATTCACTTCCAGCTTCTGTACAGGTTGGTTCTATATCCGTGGTATAGTTCGTGTTCCAAACGTGCTCCGTGGCGCATTCCCATTTAATGCCATTCTTCGTTGCATACTCACTAACCTTGGTGTCCGGATTGCACTTGATGAGAATATTCTTTGAATCCTTGAATGCATTGTCATCCAGTCCAGTAGGATTCTCATTCAAGAATGTCACAGTTGTCAAGTTGTCGCATGAACCGAATGCGGAATGTCCGAGGTCATTCAGTGCTTCCGGCAGTTCAAGTTCTGTGATGTTGTCGCAATTATAGAACGCATACGTATCAATAAAGGTCAGCGTGCTCGGGAAAGATATCGTTGTCAATGTATCGATATCTCTAAAAGCATCTTTGCCAATCTTCGTAATGCCGTCTCCGATTTCGATGGTCTTAATATAAGACTTATACTGTTTCCAAGGAGCCGCGGTCTTGTTGTAATCTGGCAGTTCCGCCGTAGTGGTACCTGCTTTGGCAGCTTCCGCGGAAATCCCAATTGAAAGCACACCATCTTTCGTCAGGGTCCAGGTGATTGTGTCATTTATTGTTCCTGAATAATCGGTTACTGGATCCATATCTACAGTAGAACCTTCCATAATAGTATCGCAATATTTGCAGTGAATGGATTTGCTTCCTTTCTCTTCGAAAGTCGGCTCTACGTCTGTGGTGTATTTATATGTTCCATCTTCATTCTTGTTCCATTCATGCTCAATGCATTCCCACTTGATATTATGACCATTCGCAAATGTTACACCATTCGAATTCGGATTACAGCGAATGAGGGAAACCGCCCTCGAATCCTTGAAGGCATTGTTATCCATTCCAATGGTATCACACTCAATTGTAACCGTCGTCAGTGCGTCGCAAGTACCAAATGCCGAATGTCCTAATTCCGCCATGTTCTCCGGAAGCACGATAGATGCAATCTTATCGCAATCAAAGAATGCATACGTATCAATTGTAAGTAACGAGCTTGGGAACGTCACCGTCGTCAGGTTCGGAATTTCTCTAAATGCATCCTTACCGATTTTGGTCACACCGTCTCCGATTTCGATGGTTTCGATGCAGCCTTTGTACTCGCTCCATGGAGCGGTTGCACTGTTGTAATTCGGAATTGCACCAATCCCCGTGATGGTTAGTTTGCCTGTGTCGTCGAGCTTCCATGTCAATCCATCGATTGTACCTTCTACGCCGCCCAGCTTTGGGATCTTCGTAGTGGATCCATCTTTTACCGCATTGCATCTTGTGCAGCGGATGGATTTCTCGCCATCTTCCGTATTAGTCGGCGCTTTATCGATGGTATATTCACTAGACCACTCGTGGTCTCCGCCGAGAGCTGGAATTGCTGTTACTTCTTTTCTGTAAGTACAGTTCTTGCAGTGAACGGACTTCTCTCCATCTTGTGTACAAGTTGCTTCTTTATCGGTGGTGTATTTGTCTGAACCATCATCGTTCGTCTCCCAGTCATGGGTGTAGCAACGCCAAGTGATACTGTATTTGTCCGCATATGTGCTCGCACTCGTATTTGGATTGCAAGCGAATTCTATTTGAGACG
This sequence comes from bacterium, assembly GCA_963626305.1. Classification (GTDB taxonomy): domain Bacteria; phylum Bacillota; class Clostridia; order Peptostreptococcales; family Anaerovoracaceae; genus Mogibacterium_A. Next base: position 14,784 of record CAVFWT010000020.1, read on the forward strand.
AATCCTTGAAGGCATTCTCTTGGATATCGATATCCGGAGCATCCTCTGCATTCGGGAATTTTACTTTCGTTAGGTTGTCACATCCCGCATATGCAAGGGTATCGATTTCTGTGACGGTGGCAAGTATCGATGTCACTGTTAGCGAATCACAATTATAGAAGGCACCTTCTCCAATCTTCTGAACATTCGCGTTGATGGTTTTCAGATTCTTGCAATTCGCAAAAGCATACGCACCTACATTCGTAACTTCGGAGGCAACGTAGACCTCTGTAATGTTATCTTTGTATTTATTCCACGGCGGAACAGATGATCCGGATTGCGTATAATCCGGCATCTCGCCATCTCCAGTTATGTCCAGTTCACCATCTTGCTTAATCGTCCAAGTTAAAGTTCCGATGGTGCCCCCATCCGACTTCAGCTGGTCAATAGTCTGAACATCCTTCTTCTTCTTGCACTCATAATTGGAGCAATGAATCGATTTACTTCCCGCCGCAAACGGGGTTGCTTCCTTGTCGATGGTATACTCCGTCTGCCAATTGTGGGTAATGCATTCCCAATCGATGCTACCACCCCAACCATAAGTGGTGACCCATATATTTGCCTGGGCGGCATAGTAAAATGCCTTTGATTTTGAGTTGCATTTAATCAATAAATTGCTATTTTCAAAGAAATTGATAAGTTCAGAAGATTCACTAGAATATACTCTTTTTAACTCTATATTGTCATTACGCATCGTGATTTCCAATTTTCCGCATTCGCCGAATGATGCGGTTTCGAGTTTGGAAACTCTCTTCGGCAAGTCTACCGAACTTAAGGATGTACACTTGTAGAATGCATTCTTATTAATCACAAGACTGTCTCCATCCGAAGAAATCTCTAGGCTTGCAAGATTCGTACAGCCACTGAATGCATTCTGTCCAATCTGGGTGATTCCCTTTTCGATGATTACCGAAGTAATCTGATCCTTGTAATCATTCCAAGGCATAGCAGTACTATTCTCATAGTCGGTCATGTCTCCGATGCCCGAAATCGTCATGGTGCCGTCTTCAGCAAGTGACCATGTCGCATTCTCGCCGGCTTCACCTGTTTTCGGCCATGTATCCTCAGTTTCGTCAGTTCCTTCAGTCTGATCCGTGGTATCGGTACCTTCGGTAGCCGTACCATCTGTACTGTCGGTACCTTCTGAACCAGACACATCTGTTTTTGTGTCATCTTTCGAAGCATCTGCCGTATCGTCATCATCCGCATCGGATTTCGAGTTTGCAGATTCCTGTTCTGTTTTCTGCTCCTGATTGACCTGTGCCTGCGAGTCACTATTCTCTGTAGCGGCAAGTGCCGGCACGGAGTATACAATGACTGTCGTGATGCACAAGAAAATCGATAGCATTTTCGATAAGTTCTTTCTCATGAGCGTCCCTCTCAATTGGAAAATTAGATTTCGTTACAAAAAATTTATACACGGATATTATATCACATTCCGGTAAAAATAAATGACAAATTGAAAAGGTAGCTGCAGCAGAATTGGAAAAGGAAGGCAAGGAGCTGCTCGGAAAACTGTTCAAGTAATCTGCTTCGTCATTTCGATTTAATCAGAATTAACGAAAAAAGGATTCACGGCATGTGCCATGAATCCTTTTTTGTTTTATTTAAAATCGCAATCTATACTACTTCGTCTTGACGGTCTTCTTTGCACTCCACTTGGAGTAGTATGTCTTTCCGCCTTTCTTCATGTAGTTGCGAACCTGTACGTAGTACTTGGTCTTCT
>CAVFWT010000021.1:0-46090 GCA_963626305.1 bacterium
GCTCGAACCTATGACCCTCTGCTTGTAAGGCAGATGCTCTCCCAGCTGAGCTAAGCGTCCACATGTGGTGGCGGCGATTGGACTCGAACCAATGACCTTCCGGGTATGAACCGGACGCTATAGCCAACTAAGCTACGCCGCCATGTGTATTTACGAAACATGTTTTGTTCATGTCGCCCAATCATAATATCAAATCAGTCTGACCTTGTCAACCGTTTTGTAATATTTTTTTGAATTTATTTTTTCAACTCCACCGATTGGTTTGTGCTATAATCGTGATAAGCGATCAACACGCAAAACAAATACTCTTGTATTATACACGTTATTGACGAAAGGCTCAAGTGTTTTGAAAAAATTTATTCGAAATTATCGATTGGATTCTATTAATAACCCATACTATACCATGTACTACGACGGGTTAACCCCTTGCATTTTTGATATTGAGACTACCGGCCTTGGGGGAAGGAATACCTCACGAGTTATATTAACGGCAATGTTGATTCCGACTGAAGATGGAATTGAGGTTACACAATTTCTAACAGAATCGCCATATGAAGAAGATCAAGTGCTCCGCGAAACGATGAATTTCTTAGAAGATCATGCAATTGATTTTCTCGTCACATATAACGGTGCATCTTTCGACATTCCATTTATGAACCGTCGCCTCGAGGCATTCCATTTTCCGCATACCATTCACATGCATAACCTGGATCTCTATTCCTGGTTAAAACGAAGTTCTTCGCTTCCGAGTAAGCTTTCTTCCCTCTCCCAGAAATCGGTTGAGAAATTTCTTCAAATTGGGAATGACCGAATGGATGTCATTTCCGGAAAAGAAAGCGTCAAACTCTATTACGAGTACGCCACCAGCCACAATGCGATGCTCGAGAAAATTATTTTGACGCATAACCGCGAAGATGTGGTCCAGCTCTATCGTATCTTGCGGAGGCTTTTCTCAAATGAATTTGAGGCCATGCTTCGAACCGAAAATATTCACGAAGCACAAGCCGCATATTCCTTCCCACTACTCGACTCCGCATCGCTGGACATCCGACCTCGTATCTCCAAGAAAAAGCTCTTGATTAGTGGGAAGCAACATTATACCGTTCAAGAATCGAGAAGCTGGGAACAGCAACGTGAAGACTCAGACAATAACCTAGATCGACGCGTCTTCTACGATGAATGGGTCCCACCATTCCCGATGAATGCTTCTATCTTCCCAGATCGTAACACGCCATACGAAGCGACTTTCCAGGCTGTTACTTCGGACTATCGCATTTCGCTTCCACTGCAGTTATATGGAAACTCTCTCTACGTCGATTTGGCGGAATTACCATTTAAACCAAGCGATATTGAGAAAGAAACTTGGACAGATTCTAAAGCATATGTGAATGATTACCTCATTCTTGTTGAAGATGGTAAAAATAATTATCTGGTATTAAATTCGTTCTCGTCATTCTTAACGAAAAACATTCTAAAAGGCATCCGAGAGTTCTAGCTCATCGGATGCCTTGTTCGTTATAAATTGATTTTAGGAACGGATTAATTATTATCCACTTCGTGGATATCGGAGAACCCTCTGCCAAGTCCCCATACACTGCTGATTGGTTTTACGGTAACGAAAGCTTCGTCGTCATGTTCTGCGAGGTAATTCTTAATCACCAAACTTTCTCTCGGCGTACAAATAACTTCGACCATTCGGCGTTCCGTCTTCGTATACTCGCCGATGGATGTGTAGGATGTCGCACCGCGCTTCATATCGTTCATAACGAAATCGCTGAACCCACTCGGATCTTTCGTCAACACACTCACTTGAACATGACTTCCAGAAATTCCGAGCAGAACGATTTCCGTCGTCTTGCTATTGATAAACACCGTAACCAGTGCCAGAAGCGCAACAGTGCGATCAAAGACAAATGCCGAAAGCACAATCACAGTCCCATCTAATACCAGCATAATCTGACTAATTGGAACATGTTTCAAAATTGTGAACTTCAGCACACGAGCAATGGAATCAGTACCGCCGGAAGAATATCCATCAATGTAACCGATACCCGTAGCTATGCCGTATAGCACACCAATAATAATCGCCGCAAGAAGTGGATTATCGTCTGTTAAGAGCGTGAAATCAAATTGCTGCATGACATAAGTCATAATTGGATATGCTATGGATAAAGCAATAATTTTACGGACATCACCCCATCCCAAGGTAAATAGCACCAAAAGAACAACGCACGCTGCACAAATGTAGTATACGACGGAATAATTCCAGTCGACAAAATGAGTAATCATTCGCGTTATTCCCGGTAATCCGCCCGACGTCAAACCGCTTGGAATCATGACATAAATCTGTCCAAAAGATCCAGCAAAAGCAGAAGAAAATATTACAATAAACGCACGCAAGATTTTCATGCCTTTATTTGGTTTCGTCAAATTCTTCATATATATATTCCTTTCCAAAAACATCCACTGCAACGACTGCAAAGGATCCACTTGTGGTAATCGGCATATTTTCCAGTTGGTGGTTGCAAAGTATTCGCGGATGGAATGCACCATCGTAATCGGGATCAATCATTAAATAATCAATATAACGCTCTGGTGCATTCTTGCCGATTTGTTCTGCCAAATCTCGGTCGTTCATCGGAATGTGTCCGTAATCCACACGCACCTGGAAATTCTCCACCTGAAGCGTTACCATCTTCCCGCCGTCTTCGATTGGCATCTCCATGAGTTTCCGGAGCTTTAGCTTTCCGTATCCAACACTTTCATCACTCAATAAGTAGTCATAGCTAGAATGAACTGCGTCCAGCCTCTTTCGAGCGGTTGATACTGCCAATTGCTCACTATCGCATCCAACCCAATGGCGATTCAAAGACTCCGCCGCCTCTAAGAATGAGCCCGATCCACAGAAGAAATCCGCACAATAATCGCCCTCTTCCGTTGCCGCTTCTATAATTCTTCGCATTAATTCAAGGGGCTTCTGCGTTGCATATCCGTTGCGCTCCGCGGACGTGCGTCCAACCATGTCGACCGGCCAGATGTCTTTCATGTTCACCATCGTATACCAACCAATATCGTCTTTATATTCTTTTACGCCTTTGAAACGGTATGGCTTAAGACCTCGATTATAGGACTTCTCTTTCGGCACGTTGATGAAATAATTCGATGTCTTGCTATAGACAAGAATCGTATCGTGCTTCCGCGCGAAGTGTTTCGTTCCACTTCCGCCCGATTTGTATTGCCAAATAATTTCATTTCGAAAATTCTTTGAACCGAAGATTTCATCCATAAGGAGTTTTACATAATGTGCAGAATGCCAATCTAGATGCACCCAGATTAGACCATCGTCCGCTAGCAATTCCTTCATCAAAGCAAGGCGGGCGGACATATTTTCGATATAACATGCAAGACTGCGATCAAACGTATCGTCGTATGCTAGATGCTTGATTTTATGCTCTTTGCCCGATTCGTCGCGAAGTGTGATGGTGGCATCGAACTTGCTCTTTGTAAAAAAGGGAGGATCGATGTATATCAAGCGAAAGTGACCGGCATACCCGTTCTGAATAAGCCATTTCATGTAAGAAAGGTTGTCGCCCCAGACAAGAGAATTCTCACTGGAGGGTTTCTTACCGTGTCGTTCGCCTACCACGAAATCAGTGGCATTTGTTACTTGCACACGTTCCCTTCCCTTCTTCAATCCATTTAGCAAATCTTCAATCGCACTCATCGTATCTCCATTTCAGTAGTTCTCTTTTCGAAATTGTTAGAACAATTATAATCCAGCAATTTTTCTTTGTCTACACGGATTTCCACGCAAAACGAAGTGCGGAGCCGACACGGTGCATTCCTTTATTCCGAATGCACCGCGCCGGCTCCGCTGTTTTTAGCAATTATTCATAGATTGTAATTTCATCCATTGGGAATCTACACTTCGATGTAGCTGCCCATGTAACGGAATTCTTTGCACACACCATCTAAATGGTTAATCAGGCGAACGAACTGTTCTGTGTATACAGATTCTTCAAAATCGAAATAGAAGCTGAAGTCGAAATCGCTGCCTGGGATTGGTCTCGATTCGAGTTTTGTCAGATTAATTCCACAAGCATTGATTGCCGAGAGCACCTTGTAGAGAGATCCTGGTGTGTGGTCCGTTACGCACATGAAGCTGGTTTTATTTGCACCTGGATAGATTTCCAAAGGCTTCGTGATGCAAATGAAACGAGTGTAATTGTTATCGTTATCCTGCACCGAAGATTCCAAACAATCGAGTGAATAATAGGAGCCGCAAATTTCGCTGCCCAGCACGGCTGCATCTTTTCTGCCCGACTCTGCCAAATACTTCGCCGAAGTTGCTGTGTTCTCGTATACAGTAATCTTTGCATCTGGGAACTCGCGACGCAGATAATCTTCACACTGCGACAAGGCCTGTTCATGGGAGATTACTTCCTTGATATCCGCCTTCTGAACGCCATGGTTTACTAAGAGACAATGTTCGATTTTTACGCGCATGCTCTTAACGATATGGAAATCATAAGATTTCATCAGATCATATACCTGGTTGACGGAACCCGCAGTACTGTTTTCGATCGGCAGCACGCCGTAACGGCAAAGCCCCTGATCAATTGCAGCAAATACGCCCTTGAAGTTCTTCGTGTAAATAATCTTCGGCATCTTGAAGAACTTCTCACAAGCTTCCTGGGAATACGCGCCCTGTACACCTTGGCATGCTACGATTGCACTTTCCGGGAAAACCTGCGGTGTATTTTGAATTGCGTTTCGAATGTCTTTCACAACCTTCGTTTCGGAATTGGTCACCTGTCTCTGATGGTCCGCACTCATCTCCATCAGAAGACTGAACAACATACGATTATAATATGCCATGTCCTCTGCAGAATCTTCCGTCACCTTATCCATCAGTGCATGTTCTCTCAGCGGATCCACGATTCTCATATCATTTGCCTGCTTGTATTTCGCGATTTCTTCCGAAATTCTCATACGTTCATCGACTTTCTCGATGATTTCCTTATTAATTTCGTCAATGCGTGCTCTGCATTCTTCTAAATTTGCCATTGTATTATCTCCTCTCAATGTTGTCGCTCATTGCGTTTTCATTCATTATCTTAAAAAAAGTTGGGTAGGATTTATTCACCGATTCCGCCCCTTCAATCGTTACATTTCCGTCTGTTACCAAGGACGCAATTGCTGCCATCATCGCGATACGGTGATCATTATGGCTACTTATAACTGCGCCTTTAAGCGAGCTTCTTCCCTGTATAGTGAGTCCGTCTTCCCGCTCGTTAATAGAAGCGCCCAGTGCATTCAGCACTTCAGTCACCGATTTCAAGCGGTCGCTTTCTTTTAATCGCAGACGCTCCGCATGGCAGATTTCCGTGATACCATCTGCTTGTGTTCCGAGCAATGCCAAAGCGGGTACCATATCAGGAATTTGAGCAGCGTTGCTTTTAATACCGCTTAAACGCTCTCTGGATGGATAAGTGATTACGGCGTCCCCGTTGGTCTCGATTTGCCCGCCGAACTGTTCCACTAGCTCTACAATTTGGCGATCGCCTTGCGCTGACTCTGGATTTAATCCAGTAATTCGAATCGGTTCTTCTCCAATAATCCCTGCTACAATCCAAAACGCTGCATTCGACCAATCGCCTTCCACTGGAAGCACCTCAGGAGATTGGTACTTCTGATTGCCCAGGATTCGATAGATTGTACCATCGTTCACTCGTTCTACTCCAATGTGAATGCCAAATCGTTTCAGCACTCGCAACGTCATCTCGACATAACCTTCCGATTGGAGTTCTCCCGTCACTCGCAAGATACTATCGCCACTTAGTAAAGGAAGTGAGAACAATAGTCCTGTGATATACTGGGATGACACATTTCCCGGAATCGTATATTCACCTGGGTTCAGCGGTCCACTTACTTCAAACGGTACCGTGCCACACGGAGAAAGTGTCGCTCCATGCGAAATCAATTCTTCGTACATCGGTGAGAGTGGCCGCTTTGGTAAACGTCCTTCTGGATGAAAAATTCCATGTATTCCAAGAGCCGTCACAAGTGGAATCAGGAATCGAAAGGTCGATCCACTTTCCCCGCAATACAGTTGTGCGGGGAAATTCACATCATCGCATTGCGATTCAAGTGTTTGCTGAATTTCTTTCATGCACTTACGAGTAGCTTCGATATCGTTCGATGTTTCTGTAAGTTCTACCGTCGTGGGATTTTTACAGAGTCCTGCAGCAATAATCACTCGGTGCGCTTCGGATTTCGATGGAAGTATCTGAATTTCTTTCATAGAAGAGCTTTCACCTCCTCGATGTTCATCAATCGAAGAGTGCACTCGCCAATTCGATCTGCCGTCACAATTCGAATTTGATTTCCGGTTCGCTTCTTATCCGAACAAAGCACACGGTAGACTTCTTCTATATCAAAATTCAAGCTCAAATCGAAGCCGTACGCATTAAGGACTTTTTCTAATTGATCCAGCGTCTCGATATCACACCATCCTTGTTCAACAGAGATTTTCGTCATCCAATACATGCCTTTTGCGACTGCATCACCATGACTCAGCGAATAATCACTCAATATTTCCATCGCATGTCCGAGCGTATGCCCAAAGTTCAGCTTGTGACGAAGACCGTGGTCGAACTCATCAGCTTCGACGAATTTACTTTTAATATCTACACAATTCTGTATAATTTCTTGTAAATGCGCTTTGGTATATTCTGGGGCGTTCAGTTTAGCGAACAGTTCCGGGCTATCGATAACACCATACTTGATGACTTCCGCCATCCCTTCTCGGTATGTCTCCGGAGGGATCGTATCAAGCAATGCCGAATCTTGTAAAACCAGTTTCGGCTGATGGAAGGCTCCGACCAGATTCTTTCCTGCGGGTAAATCAATTGCCGTCTTTCCACCTACGGACGAATCCACCGCCGCAAGTAGTGTGGTTGGTACCTGATAGACATTGATTCCTCTCATGTACGTCGCTGCCGAAAATCCAGCAAGATCACCAACCATTCCGCCCCCCAGAGCAACGATTCCGTCCGAACGTGTCATCGATATTGAAGCCAGATAAGACATAATTTTAAGGTAATTCTCACCGTTTTTGGATGCTTCGCCTGCCGGAAGAATGTACTCATACGCATCATATCCCGCTTTCTGCAGGGACTTCATACAGTCTTCCATGTAAAGCGGTGCTACATTATCATCCGAAATAACGCAAATCTTTCCGTCTTTCTGAATATTTTTAATGTATTCCCCTATCTTCTTCAGTTCCATCCATCTACTCCATTCCAATGGCGCTGCGAATTCGGCGAACTTTATCCATTGTTCCATCAAACTGATCCGGAGTCAAAGACTGTGGTCCATCGCACAACGCATGGGCTGGATCGTTATGAACCTCAATCATGAGTCCATCTGCGCCACAAGCAGTAGCTGCACAAGCCATCGGTTCTACGAAAGAGCGTATACCTGTTGCATGGCTTGGATCAACAACGACCGGAAGATGCGAAAGTTCATGAAGCGCGGTAACAGCTGACAAATCGAGCGTATTTCTGGTATGTGGCTCGAAAGTACGAATTCCGCGTTCACAGAGGATAACATTCTCATTACCGCCTGCCATGATATACTCTGCACTCATCAGGAGTTCCTTCAGCGTATTCGCTAGTCCGCGCTTCAGCAGGATTGGTTTGTCGAGTTTTCCAAGTGCCTTCAGCAGTTCAAAGTTTTGCATATTGCGGGCGCCAACCTGAATCACATCAACATTCTCAAAAAGCGGTAGATGATTTTCATTCATGATTTCCGTTACGATTGGAAGTCCCGTTGCTTCTTTTGCCTTCAGAAGAAGATCAATTCCGTCTGCCTTCATTCCCTGGAATGCATATGGCGAAGTTCTTGGTTTGAACGCACCTCCGCGAAGCAATGTTGCTCCTGCTGCTTTGACGCGCTGTGCCACCTCGATGATTTGCGATTCCGATTCCACCGAACACGGACCGGCAATTACAGCAAAGTGTCCTCCGCCAATTTTGACGCCATTCACATCAACAATCGTATCCTTCGGATGGAATGCGCGGTTCGCCTTCTTATATGGTGCCGAAATCTTACGAACCGAAGAAACCATATCGAGCATCTCTACCATATCAACATCCATAACCGATGTGTCGCCAATCAGACGGAGCAAACGATGGTCATCTTCTTCTGATTCGTCCACATCCAGACCTAAGCCAGACAACCAACTTTTCAAATGTTCTTTCTGCTCTTCCTCCACATGAGGCTTCAGTGTAATAATCATTAATACCCTCCTAATAAAAAAATCCGCAGCAAGCTGCGGATTGTCTATCATATTCAGAAAACGAGATATTATCGTCTACCTGATTTGACCGCAGCAAAATATGTCTTTCTTCGTAAAAAAGAAAAAACCAAAGCTAAAGCTAAAAAATGCTGCTACGAAAAACAGGTTGTTCATTGTGTGCTCATTTCCTTTCTTATAAATTTCGACTACAGTTGGTATGATACCATCGTTTTTGTATGCTGTCTAGTGTTTTTTCGCAATTTTTGATATTTCTTTTGTTATTTTTTACAATTACTCATTCTGATTTCGCTGCTTTAAGATTTCTTCGAGTTCCGGAACCGTGAACTGATAAGTGGAATTACAGAAATGGCATTTCACTTCAATTGTTTCACCATCTTGAATCATCTGATCCAGTTCTCCCGTCTGGATGGTCGAAAGGGCTCTAGCGACATGGTCTTTCGAGCATCCACAATGGAATCTCACTGGACTGGTCTCCAGAATTTCCGGTTTCAAATCCTGAAGAAGTAGATTCAGCATATCTTCTGGCGTCATTCCTTTTTCGAGCATCTGACTAACCGTTGCAGCATTCTGAAGATTCGTCTCTAATTGTGCAATTGTCTCTTCTTCAGCATCCGGCATCATCTGGATGATAAATCCACCAGAATGTCGAACAGTAGAATCCTTATTTATCATTACGCCAAGTCCAACAGCGGATGGTGTCTGTTCCGAAACCGTAAAATAGTATGCGAAGTCGTCACCGATTTCTCCTGTCTGAAGCTCTACCTGTCCATTGTAAGGTTCTTTTAATCCAAGATCCATACTTACTGTCATTGTGCCAGCTCCGACCGCTGCACCCACATCTAATTTTCCAGCATACTTTAGCGGAATATCAACGTTCGGATTCGCTGGAAATCCTTTGACATTTCCATGACTGTCTACGGTGACGGTCATCTGGTGAATTGGGCCATCACCTTTGATAGTAACGGTCAACTTATCGTTTTCGCCTTTCATCATCGACCCCATCATGGCCGTCGCCGACATGAGGCGTCCCATCGCCGCTGTCACAACCGGAAAAGTTTTGTGGCGTTCTCTCGCTTCCACCGTCATTTCTTTGGAATCAATTGCAAATGCACGCACGGTTTCACTTGCGGCAGTCGCTCTTACTATATAATCTGACATGAATCCTCCTGTTATTCTATCGAAATAAATACGCATAGCACATAGTACGAATCGTAGAATCGCAAGCTATTGTATGCTATAATAACTTAGTTATTGTAACATACATCTTGTATCAAAAGGAGTTAAAAAAATTATGAATCTATGCATCGATTCCCGCAAAGTGCAGCAAGGCGATATGTTCTTCTGCATTAATGGATCCGCGCTGGATGGACATGACTTCGCCAAACAAGCGGTAGAAAACGGGGCAAGCGTTATCATATATGAACACGACATGCCGATGGAGGATCGAGAGGGCGTTATTTATGTCAAGGTACCGAGCTCCTTAGATGCTCTAAATGAGGCTGCAGCTTCCTTGAACGGCTGGCCTAGTCAGCATCTGACCATGTTCGGTGTAACCGGAACAAATGGCAAATCGTCGATTTCTTACCTCATCAGCAAGATTTATACCAAGCACAAAGGCGAATGTGGATATCTGGGCACTATTGGGGGCCAGATGGAAGGAAAGAAATACGATGTACCACTGACAACGCCTGATATTATCCCGCTTCAACGCACATTAAATGAGATGCGATGTGATGGTGCCGAGGCAGCGGCAATTGAAGTCAGTTCGCACGGTTTAATCCAGAAACGTGTCGGTGCAGTGGATTTCGACTATGCTATTTTTACCAACTTGACCAGAGAGCATCTGGACTACTTCAAAGATATGGAGAATTACTTCCAGGCAAAGGCGCTTTTCTTTAAGCAGCTAAAACCAGAGGCAATCGCCATGGTTAACATCGATGATCCGTACGGGCAGCGCATCGAAGAGATTTGCACGGGCAAATTCATGAGCTATTCGCTGGAGCAGGATGCCGATTACATGGCAAAAGACATTGAGTACAGTCCAGAAGGCATGTCATTCACATTAGTGCACGACGGCAAGAAATATCCCGTAACGACAAATTTGCAAGTAACATACAACCTTTACAACTTGCTCGCGGTAGCGGGAACCTTGCATCAGGCCGGATTGAATCTAGAAGATGTTATCAAAGAATTTGAGTACATCCCATCCATTCCAGGTCGTATGGATGAAATCCGTTTCGGACAGGATTACCGCGTTATTGTTGATTACGCGCACACGGATGATAGCTACAATAAACTTCTCCATTACGTACGCAATGATTTGCCAGGTATTCAGCGCATCATCACTGTATCTGGCGCACCGGGAAAAAGAGATGCTGGAAATCGCGAAATTTTCGGACGTTATTTTAGCGAATATTGCGATTATTCCATTCTAACGGAGGAGGATTGTCGCGATGAATCTCCGAAGAAAGTTGCTGACGATATTGCTGCCGGTATGAAAGAGGGATATCCGCACACTTACATTGAAAACCGTGCTGAAGCTATCCAGACAGCCATCGATATGGCAAAGCCGGGCGACATCGTTCTGGTTCTCGGCAAAGGTGCAGAAAACTATCTCGACGGAACAAGCGGAAAGCGGTTCTGGGAAGGCGATGATGTTAGTGCACGCAAAGCAGTAAAGAATCGCATGGAGCGCGAGAACGTAAATGCGTAGAGCTGTAGGCTCAGAGTATTCTCAAGACACGAAATAAGAAACGAAAAAGCTCGTACCCATTGGGTACGAGCTTTTTTATTGCGTTTTCTTTGGCTTTATTCTGTCTAAATAATTAGTTCAGAACCTCGCAATCATCGAAGTTAACGCCAATCATCTCTTCCAATTCAGCACTGATGCTGACTACAAAGTCAATTCCATAATCCTTGGAGATGACTTTAATCTTCTCAATAAATTCAGGAAGAACTTCAAGGGAAATATCTGCGTGCTTCATAATTCCGTCCAAGTAGAACTTCTCTATATCGTTGTTCGAGCTGATGATTCCGAAAATGAAACCAATATACTCGCTAACGTTTGTAACGTGTACGAAATCTTCCATACAGATTGCACGAATACGATGATCGAGATCATAAATCAGGCGGGAATTCTTGTTGATAAATACAACACTTCCGCTGCACTGTTCCGCATCAGTATTCGCATAATCAATCATGCTTTTTGTTTTTCCACTCCCTTTGTGTCCTACTAATAGTTTAACCATGGCAGTGTCCTCCTTTGAATTTTTTTAGATGATTGACTCACCCGACGAATCCGTCTTTTGTTGGCATAATTATACAACATCTAGTGGTATGGTTCAATAAGTCAAATTATTTTTCAGCTGCCTTTTCCTCATCAAGTTTTTTAACTACTTCGTCAATTCGATGAGCAACTTTAATGAAATCGTCTTCCTTGAAACCTCTGGTTGTCATCGGCGCAGTTCCGACACGTACACCACTGGTCTGCATTGGGGAACGCTTTTCATTCGGTACGCAGTTCTTGTTCAGAGTGATACCAACTTCGTCGCAAGCATTCTGCAAGTCCTTACCAGAGAAGTTATGATCCGAAAGGTCAAGCAGGAATACATGGTTATCGGTTCCGCCTGTTACAACGTTATAACCCATCTTGATGAACTCTTCTGCAAACGCTTTGCAGTTAACAACAACCTGATGTGCATATTCCTTGAATTCTGGGCGAAGCGCTTCTTCTGCGCATACAGCCTTACCAGCGATGATGTGTTCCAGTGGGCCACCCTGTGCATATGGGAATACAGCGCTATCAACCTTCTTTGCGAGCTCTTCACGGCAGAAAATCATTCCACCACGAGGTCCTCTCAAAGTCTTGTGAGTAGTAGTCGTGATGATGTCTGCATAACCAAATGGAGAGATATGCTCGCCACCAGCTACAAGGCCAGCGATATGAGCCATATCAACCATGAAGTATGCGCCTACACTCTTAGCGATTTCGGCAAATGCTGGGAAATCAATTGTTCTGGAGTAAGCGCTTGCACCAGTGAGAATCAGCTTAGGATGCAGTTCATTTGCCTTCTTCTTCAGGTCGTCCATATCGATGAATCCGTTATCATCAACATTGTAGAAGTGTACATCGTACAGCTTACCACTGAAGTTAACCGCAGATCCGTGCGTCAGGTGACCGCCATTGTCCAGATTCAGAGAAAGAATGGTATCTCCTGGTTCCAGAACAGACTTGTATGCTGCAAAGTTTGCCTGAGAACCACTGTGTGGCTGAACGTTAACGTGATAATCTGTGTTGAAAACCTTTCTCCACATATCACAGCAATACTCTTCCAGTTCATCTACATAGCGAGTTCCACCATAATATCTGCCCTTGTTGCCAGAATGTCTCTCGATTGGCTTTGCTGGATAACCTTCCGCATACTTCCAAGAAAGACAGCTTCCGCATGCAGCCAAAACCGCCTCCGAACAATAGTTTTCCGAAGCAATCAGCTCAACGTTGTTCTTCTGGCGGTTGTATTCCTTTTCCACCAGATCTGCAACGGTCGGAGACACCTTACGGATTTCTGCGATGTTTTCTACATTGTAGTTACTTGAATCGTTTCCGTTTCTATCAAACATTTTTTACCATCCTTTCGTTTGATACAGTATTCGCATATCGCCAATTAAATATATCGATCCGACGAACAGTACCACATCATAGCAACCATTAACTGCTACCTTATATGCTTCCGTTTCATCCGGTATCGCTGTAGTCAGGAACCCCTTCTTGGAAAGTTTCTCGGCAAGCACCTTACAAGGTAATGCCCGTTCGCTCTCCGGTTCCGTTACGATGAAGTGTGTTCCCTCTGGAGCTCTGGAAAGTTCCGAAACCATTTCATCGTACTCCTTGTCTTTGAAACAGCCAAAAACAATCAATACTTTACGATTCTTATATGGAGCCTCCTGCTCATTCGGTGAATTTACTTCCGAATCCGAATTTGCTTTTCGGCGCATTTCATTCAAATAACAATTCAGCGAATCAATCGCTGCGTGCACGCCGCTTGGATTGTGCCCGCCATCGATTATGACCGCCGGATTTTCTTCCTGCAAGAACTCAAAACGTCCCATAATTCGAGCATTCTTCAAGCCGTGACGAATATCCGCTTCTGTAACACGCACTTTACCTTCTTGCTGAGCGGCCTTAAGTGCCAGCACCGCAGCAATCGCATTTCGAATCTGGTGTTCGCCGTGCATGGCCAACTCCAAATTCTCGTAACGCACACCTCCAATAGTAGCTCGAAATATCGTTTTGGGATAAAAAGAAGTTACTTCATATGAGACTTCCGACGCATCCAGAAAAAGTGCTTCTTTCTGCTTTGCTTTCCATCGAATAACGCGTTTGATATCATCCTCTGGGCTCTCCGAAATTACTGGAATTCCAGATTTGATAATACCCGCTTTATTCCAAGCAATTTCCGGAAGCGTATTCCCAAGCATCGCAACGTGATCTCTGCCCACTTGTGTGATAATGGTGGAAACTGGATTCTCGATGGTATTGGTGGAGTCAATTACACCACCTAATCCAACCTCACAAATCACGTAATCCACTCGATGTTCCGCAAAGAAGAGATAGGATATCGCTGTCAAGATTTCAAATTCTGAGAGATATCCATACCCTTCTTGGTTAAGCCATTCATTATAGGATAACACCGCAGTTCCATAGCGAACGAACGAGCTATCAGAAATCGAATGATTATCGATTGCAAATCGTTCATTATAGAACATCACATGTGGAGATGTGAATACGCCAACGCGATAACCAGCGGCTTGAAGAACAGACGAGAGATACGTAGAAACCGATCCTTTTCCATTCGTTCCTGCCACATGGAAAATCTTGAGTCGCTTCTCTGGATTTCCCAGAAGATTTAAGAGCCGTTTCATTCGATCCAATCCAAGCGGACCTTTTCTTGCCGTACTTTCATGAATCAAATCAATGATTTTCTGGCTATTATTTGTCACCCTTTGCTCCCATCGATTTCAGTCGTGCAACTACCGTTGCTAGCATTTCGTTATATTTTGCCTGCTTTTCACGTTCCTGGTTCACAACAGCTTCCGGTGCTTTTTCTACGAATCCCTTGTTTGCAAGTTTCTTCTCAACACGGAGAACTTCGCCTTCCAGTCTTGTCTTCTCTTTCTGGAGTCTTTCAAGCTCTGCCTCAAAGTCTACAAGATCTTCCAGCGGAATCAGGATTTCAGCCCCATCGATGACTGCAGACATAACATCCTTCGGTGCATCGCCATCGGCTGCCTCGATTGCAATCTCTGTAACGTTCGCAATATTCTTGATGATATCCGAAGTCGCAGCAATCGTCTCTCCCAGCGTATCCGTACGAACAATCATCGTCAGCTTTCTGCTCGGTGCTGCATCAGCCTCTACACGGATATTACGTACTGCCTTGATGGCTTCAATTGCCGATCCGATACGTGCAACGCAATCTGGATATTCTTTGGATTCATCGTAAACTGGCCACGATGCACGAATCAGCATTGCATCTGCCCCCGTCTTGTCTTCCGCATGTGGAAGGAATCCCCAGATTTCTTCCGTGATGAACGGCATAAATGGGTGGAGCAACTTGATAAGATCCTTCAGTGCTTTCTGAAGAACATATCTTGCAGTCATCTTGTCCGCTTCGTCATCACCATATAATCTTCTTTTTACAATTTCGATGTACCAGTCGCAGTACTCATCCCAAATGGTTTCGTATACTTTCTGACCAGCCATTCCAAGTTCAAACTTATCGAGAAACTCGGTTACTGCCTTGGCAGCATCATTTACTTTTGCCAGAATCCACTTATCTTCATCCTTCAGCTGAGCAGTATTCTCATCTGCCATTGGGAGGAAGTTTCCATCTTCGTCCTGAAGGTTCATGATAGTGAATCTAGATGCGTTCCAAAGCTTATTAGCAAAGTTTCTGGAAGATTCGAGTCTACTCTGCAAGAATCGGGTATCGTTTCCTGGAGAAATACCAGTGCACAGCATAAATCTCAATGCATCAGCACCATACTGATCAATGACTTCCAGTGGGTCAATACCGTTTCCCAGCGATTTACTCATCTTGCGACCTTGCTCGTCACGAACGAGACCGTGCAGGAATACATATTTGAACGGAATCTCGCCCATCGCTTCACAAGCGGAGAATACCATTCGGATAACCCAGAAGAATAGGATATCGTATCCAGTTACCATGACAGAAGTCGGATAGAAGTAATCCAGTTCTGGTGTCTTCTCCGGCCAGCCCAACGTGGAGAATGGCCACAGTGCAGAACTGAACCAAGTATCCAGAACATCTTCATCCTGATGGAAATGAGAACCACCGCATTTCGGACAAGTGGTTGGCATTTTATCATCGACTACAATTTCACCGCAGTCATCACAGTAATATGCCGGGATTCGATGTCCCCACCATAGCTGTCTGGAAATGCACCAATCGTGGATATCATTCAGCCAATTCAGGTAAATCTTCTCAAAACGAGGTGGAACGTGTTCCATTTTTCCAGATGTTGCTGCTTCAATTGCTGGTTTTGCCAAATCTTCCATCTTAACGAACCACTGATCCGAGAGCATTGGTTCAATTGCATTGTGGCAACGGTAGCACTTTCCAACTGGAATTACCATATCTTCAGTCTTTACAAGATATCCAGCCTCTTCCAGTTCCTTTACCCATGCCTTACGGCATTCGTAACGATCCCAACCTTCGTACTTACCCGCAAGAGTGCTCATCGTTGCATCTTCATTCATGCAGCTGAGCACTTCTAGGTTGTGGCGAAGACCTACTTCGAAGTCATTTGGGTCATGGGCCGGAGTAATTTTAACCGCACCCGTTCCTTTCTCAGGATCAGGATATTCATCCGCAATTACCGGAATTTCTCTGTTCAGAATCGGCAGGTATACGTTCTTTCCTACCAAATCTTTATATCTTTCATCACTTGGATGAACCGCAATTGCAATATCACCAAACATGGTCTCTGGACGAGATGTTGCAACGACAATGCCTTCACCACCATCTACAGCCGGATAACGGAAGTACCAATACTTACCGTTCTCATCCTCGTGCTCTACCTCAGCATCCGACAAGGAAGTCTTGCAGCTTGGGCACCAGTTAATCAAACGGTTACCACGATAAATCCATCCCTTATTGTACAAATCAATGAAGAATTTAGTAACGGCTTTGTTGCAGCCTTCATCCATGGTGAAGCGTTCTCTTCTCCAGTCGCAAGAATCTCCCAGCTTACGGCACTGTTTCGTAATTCGGCTGCCGTACTCTTCCTTCCAAGCCCATGCATGTTCCAGGAATTCTTCACGAGTAAATTCACTCTTATGCTTGCCGGTCTCCTCATAGAGTTTGTTCGCTACTTTTACCTCTGTCGCAATGCTGGCATGATCGCTTCCCGGAAGCCACAGAGAACTGTAGCCCTGCATACGCTTCCAACGAATCAATACATCCTGCAATGTCTGATCCAACGCGTGTCCCATGTGGAGCTGACCAGTAATGTTTGGCGGTGGCATTACAATGGTGAACGGTTTCTTGTCTGGATCCACCTCTGCATTAAACGCACCAGTTTCTTCCCAAGTTTCGTAAATGCGATCCTCAAAATCTTTGGGATCGTATGTCTTCGCAAGATTTTTCTTCATGTATCTCTCCTATTTTCCTTCCGGCTTACGTCGGAGATTTAGTATATCGTTTCAACCAGATAACTTCATTTGTTCGAACGCACTCCTTGTTTCTATCAATTCGGAGCATTGCGTTCGTATAAATTAGAAGACCTGATGACGAATTCGTTCCATCTGCTCGTCCACCTCTGCCAATGTACTTGCGCATTGGGTCAGTTGCTGCTGAATTTCTTCGGTGAGCTCGCCTTCTTTATTCTTGTATTTCAGTTCATGTTCCAAACTAGCCCACGTATCCATGGCGATGCTTCGGAACTGTATTTCCACGGGTACGGTAGCTTTGCTGTTCACCAAGAACACAGGAACGGCAATCACTACATGCAAGCTTCGATAACCACTCGGTTTCGGATTCTTGCAATAATCTTTGATTTTAATCAAATCCACGTCGGACTGCTTCAGTAGAAGTTCCGACATGGTATATATGTCTTCTCGATAGTTACAAACCACTCGGATTCCAGCGATGTCATACACCTCTGCCCGGACGGTGTCCAGGTTATGAATCGGATCTTCAATCCCGTATCGCTCTGCTTTGTCGATTAGGCTACTGAAGCTCTTCAAACGAGATTGCATGTGGTGGATTGGAACATAAGAATGCTTCATATTGAAGTCATCCCCCAAGACATTCAGCTTGGTGCTAACCTCACGAATTGCTGCACTGTACAGCAAATTAATATCCGTTATTTGCTCCTGAAGATCCGCATTGTCTTGCAGAGACTCCGGCAAGCTGTTCTTCATGTTGTCTGGGTTATAGTATTGGGCAAATGTCACTGTCCTATCCTTTCCAGCTGTAATATTCATATTTTCTCAGCATTCATAAATTATTGTGCCGCATTCTGAATCTTTGCGGCCTTAATCACATTGCGCAGAAGCAACGTGGTTGTCACGGTTCCGACGCCACCCGGAACTGGAGTATAAGAAACATCTTCGGCTAATTCTGATGCATCTAATGCTTTTGCATTCAAGTCACCCGCCATCTTTCCATCAGATCCAGTACCTGCACCAGCATCGACAATAACTTGTCCCTTACGGAAGAATTCTGGACCATAAGACTCAATCTGTCCAGTTGCTAGGATGACGATATCTGCATTCTGACATGCGGCTTTCATATCCTCTGCACGAGTTCTGGTGTGGCATACCGTTACTGTTGCATTCGCATTCAGCATCATCAGCATCAAAGGCTTGCCAATTCGAATGCTGCGACCTAGAATAGTAACTTTCTGGCCTTTAAGTTCAATGCCATTTTTCAAAAGAATTTCCATGCATGCCTCTGCGGTGCAAGCACAAAAATAATCTGCAGTCGACTTCTTCGCATCGAAGAGATTCGCATAGGATGCATCTGTAATCGCATCCACATCCTTCTCTGGGGACAGCAGAGCTTTCATCCGATCTTCATTTACCGATTTCGGGAACGGCATCAGCATTAAGATACCATGGATACTTGAATCCTGGTTTAAATTCATCAACGCCTGCTCCAATTCTTCTTGAGAAACATCTTCAGAGTAGACCTTGTTCACACATTCAATTCCATATTTTGCAGAATTCTTCGATATCGCACCTTCGTAGTACATATCGCCAGAGTTATTGCCCACTCGAAGTGTTGCTACTTTCGGACAGATTCCTTGTTCTTTCAAGGTTTCAACATCCGCCTGCAGCTGATCTGCGATAGCATCACGCACTGGTGCACCTCGTAAAAGCTTAGCCATCCAACCATTTCCTTTCAGTGATATTTCATAAAATAAGCAGAATAATTATATCATATTCACTAAAGAAGTCCAATAGCGCTTTTCGCTAGTCGGTCCGCTTCTTCGTTATATTTATTCCCTGTATGAGCTGCAACTTTGATAAAAGTAATTTTCATCTGAGTTCGCGCATTTGCGACAAAACGTTTATATTTCTGGGTTAATGGGAGATTCGCCTTCCACTCATCATTACCCCATTTCCCAATGCCGTTATAGTCGTGATAGATTTCCACTTCGGAAATTCCATATTTTCTGCAATATTGAATCGCACGAACAGCACCCATCACCTCCCCGGCGACATTTCGAAGAGAGGCTGATTCTGGATCGTCATAAGCTTCATTGAAACGCTTTACCTCACCGTGATACAGAACAACTACGCCACATCCGTATTTCTTCGTACGAACGTCATAACTTCCATCCACATAGATGCGAGCAACATCATCATTCGAAATTGTGTCTAATGATGCAGAAGTAATTTCAAGGTATGCATTTGCTTCTTGGAGCGATGCAAAACTTTTGTACTCTGCACCAGAAAAACCGGTGACTTGTTTCTGGCAATCTTCCCACGTAGTGAATACACCAGTCTCTCGGCCACTTCGGACTGCATAGAACTTGTTTTTGGCCATACTTTCCTCCTTCGAAGTTTCGGATGCTGGACTGTGAGGAGTGCTATGTTTCTCCTTAAAGTTCTTGAGAAAACTTCTGCGATGAATCGGGGTAATCCCTTGATTGCGAATTCCATCGTAATGTGCGGCGGTGCCGTACCCCTTGTTACTCGCAAAAGCATAGCCCGGATATTGCTGATCCATCTCCACCATATACGCATCTCGCGCGACTTTGGCGATAATGGATGCAGCGGCAATAGAGATTGAGTTGGCATCGCCATGCACAATTCCCTCTTGCGGAACCGAAATATCGTCCAGCTTCAAAGCATCAATCATCAAGTGCTCAATCTCTGCCCCTGAGATTTTCCCCATCAGTTGCTGATTGGCCTCTTCAAAGGCGCGAACCATAGCCTTCTTTGTGGCTTCCAAGATGTTAATTTCGTCGATTTCCTCTGGGGTCGCAATCCCAATTCCGATTGCGAGCGCACGTTCACGGATTTCAGTGTCCATCTGAATGCGCTTCTTCTCCGTCAATTTCTTGGAATCATCTACCCCGAGAACATCAAAATCTTCCGGCAACACCACGCAAGCAGTATACACCGGTCCTGCGAGCGGTCCACGTCCCACCTCATCCATTCCAGCGATGTAGCGAACCCCTTCCTGATGGAGTTCATTCTCGCGTTGCGTCATTTCGAGGAATCGTTGCTTCATCTTCTCTAGACGTTCCTGCTTAGTCATCTTTGGCGGTTCCCTCCAACATGGATAATGGTTCTAATGTAATACGGCCAAGCTTTCCTGCGCGATATTCATCAATCACAGTTCGGCCGGTGCGTTCATAGTCGATTCTCTTGCCCGGCATCAGGAAACCGCGTTTCATAGCGATAGCATCCATATTCTCAAGTGTCTCTTCGCTAATTTCATCGAGCTTATAGCGAGACATTAACGCTTCCGGGTATCTGGTTTCGAGCACCTTGATGAGTTCATATGCCAAATCCTGAGTGTCCAGAATTTCGTCGCGGATGCTCCCACAAAATGCCAGGTAGAGCCCTACTCTCTGATCTTCGAACTTCGGCCACAGTATTCCCGGTGTATCCAAGAGCTGCATACCATTCTGAAGTGTCACCCATTGTTTTCCACGAGTAACGCCCGCCTTATCTCCAGTTTTCGCACTCTTCTTGCCAATCAATCGGTTAATCAAAGAGGATTTCCCGACATTCGGTACACCGACAATCATCATGCGAATTGGTCGATTCATCTGTCTCGTCTGGTTCTTCTCTTCCTGAAGTGCATCTAGCACTTTGAAAAGCTTATTCAAATTCTCACCAGATCGTGCATCGATGGTAATTGCTTCGTCACCATTCTGTGAAAAGTACTTCTGCCAACGTTCGGTTTCTTTCTCATCTGCCAAATCGGATTTACCAAGCAGAACGATTTTCTTTTTATCCCCCACAAGTTCATGGATAATCGGATTGCGGCTCGAAATCGGAATGCGGCTATCAATCAATTCGATGACCAAATCCACCGCTTTAAGATTTTCCTGAATCATTTCCCGGGTCTTCTTCATGTGACCAGGATACCAGTTGATATTCTGAATCATGTATTCCTCCAGTATAGAAAAGGCGGCATTCAGCGCCTCTCGTTCACAGCAATACCAGTGCTGTGAAACAATGTGTGACTTCGTTTCAACTTTTTCGTTACAAACAAAATGCATACCTCGACCAAAGCCTCGGTATGCATTTTCAAATTTCTTTAAATCAGTCTTACTTTGCAGCCTTAATTCTTGCAGCCTTACCAGTTCTTTCACGCATGTAGTTCAGCTTCGCTCTTCTTACTCTACCGCGCTTTGTTACCTCGATCTTAGCTACCTTTGGCGAATGCATTGGGAAAGTCTTCTCAACGCCGATTCCCTGGCACAGTCTTCTTACTGTGAATGTCTCGGAAATTCCGCCGCTCTGCTTCTTGAGGACATATCCTTCGAAGACCTGAATTCTCTCTCTCTGACCCTCAACGATCTTAACGTGAACTCTTACGGTATCACCAACGTTGAATTCAGGGATGTCATTCTTCTGATATTCCTTTGTAATCGAATCAATTACGTTCATTTGTTATTCCTCCTTCCTTTCCAAGACGTTCGTGGCCTACTCTTTCTGTCAGTGCAATTCTTCCTAATTGGTGCTTTTAGCTGTAACCAGAGGACCGCCCGTAATAACTCATTAAGAATATCACAAATCGAAGTGCCTTTCAACACTTTTTGTAAAAATATTTTTCGTAAAACCTTGCTACGCCCGAGGATGCGTTCGGTTGTAAACGTCACGAATTCGTACATTCAACACTGCCAAATAAGCGATTCCAACCGACATATCTTCAAATCCCATTAGTTCCTGAAGAGTCTTCAAGTCACCACCGTTTTGCAAGATATGAACAGCAAAGCTATTCCTAAGAATCTGTGGTGTCATGCGGTCTTCAATATCCATTTCCTTGCCATATTCTTTTAGAATTTTCCAAATTCCCTGGCGAGTTAATGGCTGACCGCGAAAGTTTATGAAAAGATAGTCTTCCTCATCGCGTTCCTCACCTTTAATTTCTTCAAAGGCATTATCAATGTAATCCTGGAGAGCTTTGCTCGCATAGGACCCAATCGGGACAATTCGGCTCTCCCCGTCATTATCCTTAAGTGTCACAAAATTCATTCGAAGGTTGATGTCCGTGAATCGAAGTCGTACCAACTCCGTTACGCGCGCACCCGTTCCATACATGAACTCCAGAATCGCCCGGTCACGAAGTCCCTTCGGTGAATCATCCGGCAATGACAGCATAGTATTTACTTCTTCCACCGTCAAAAAATCTATCTGCCGCTTATCGTTCTTTGCAGATTTGATTTTCTGAAAAGGGTTTGAATCGACAACGCCTTCTTCTATTTTGAAATCATAGAAAGCTCTCAGCGAAGAAATTTTTCGGTTGATGGTCGCCTTTGATTTACTTTCGTTATTCAATTCTAGAATATATGCCGCTGCATCGCTATCCTTACACTGATCAAGGCTTTTTTCACCGCGTCCTTGAAGAAACGTCTCGAATGCCTGTAAGTCTCGGCGATATGCGACAAGAGTGTTTTCTGCCTTATTTTTCGTATTCTTTAGATAATCAATAAAGGCATCCATTAAAATCTCCTGTACTTTCTATAATTCGCCGGCCGTTCGTGCGTACAATACGCCTGCAACGGTTTTGGCATCCTGTATCTTCCCATTCATAATCTGCTGTACCAGTTCATCCGCCGAAAACTCACAAAGATCCAAGTCTTCCGTGTCATCAAAATGCGTTTCCCCTGGCGTCAAACCAGTGCACAGATAAATATAAATCATTTCCGTTGTATATCCGCAGCTCGGACTAATCGCTGTCAATAAGCGCGTATTCGCCGCAGTATATCCTGTTTCTTCTTTCAATTCACGGATTGCAGTATCTTTCGGATCTTCATCTCCATCAATTTTTCCAGCGGGGAGTTCTAACATTTCTCTCTCCATCGCCACGCGATATTGACGAACCATAAGAATTTTGCCATCATCTTTGATGGCAAGTACTACAGCAGCACCATTGTGCTCCAGAATATCACGGTACGCCGTTCGACCGCCGACCGCCTCGACTTTGTATTTTCTAATTCGAAAAATAGGTCCATCGTATACGACTTCAGAATCGATTGTCTTCTCTTCGAACGCCATTACCCCTCCCACCGAATCAAAGTTATTTACGGAAACAATATTATTGTCTATTAAAAGTTATTTTATCACTTTTATCTTTGATATTAAAGCAAAAAATTGAAGCGACGGTTTCCCGTCGCTTCGGCCCAAGTGCATCCGCACAATTTAAAATAAGAAGTGAAAACAATAGATTGACGACTCGTCTGCCAGGACAATTAAGCATCGTTCTATCTATCATCCACAGAATATCATAGGAGATTTTCCCCTTCAGCACATACTTTGCAAGTAGCACAAACTTTATATGAAGCCAATTCCAACAAACGGCTTTCAAATTGGATTCATCCTTACATACGCAGAGCAGTAGGCATCGTTCCCATTTTCTAGCCTAAAACTAAGTTAGATTCGTGGCGACACGAGCTTCAGGTTCACTGCCAACGCATAGATAAATCGCTGTTTCCATTTTTTCCAAGTGTTTTCGTGTGCAAAGTCACCATAACCACTACCTCGATTCTGGATGTTCATAAGGATTCCCTCACGATATTCCTCCGGAATAAGAATGATTGCACGATGAATGCAATCCAGTTTGAATAATGCCTCTTCCTGCTCAGGAAGTAACGCACAAGCAAGACTTCCGGTCTCAGCGACATAACCGCAAGATGATTCGTTCAGCATTTCATTGCGAAATCCGTCTTTCGCAATTTCCTCTAACCTTACCATGTCTTTCACGACCCAAATACATTGATAATATACTGCACTCGGGAGTACCAACGCAGGATTCCATCTAGATTGATATTGTTTCATAAAAAATCACCATCCTTTCACGGCTATCATACCGCAAAAAGATGGCAAAATATTTCCTATGCGCTCAATGTTACTTCTGCATTGAAAAAAAGTACTTTTAACCCCGAATTGCAAACTTCATTATCTGAGAATTCCACCGGTAAAAGCAGTTTTGGTTCTTCCTACTCCTCGTTCTGGAGGAAGCTAATATATGGCAAGTTACGATACTTCTGATCATAATCCAGGCCATATCCAACGATAAAGAGATCTTCCACTTCAAAGCCAATATAATCCGCATGGAAGTCCGCAACACGTCTCGAAGGCTTATCGAGCATGGTACAAACTTTCAGTTTCTTCGGGTGGCGCTCTTCCAGTTTCTCCAACAGATACTTCAGTGTATTTCCGCTGTCAACGATATCTTCTACCACGAGAACATTCTTGTTGTATAGGTTCATTTCCGTATCCATTGAAATTTTAACTACGCCAGAAGAAGTGGTACTCGAACCGTAGCTGCTTGCTTTGATAAAGTCGATGGATGTATCCAAATCCAAGCACTTCAGAATGTCGCACATCCAAGGAATGGATCCTTTTAGCGTACCAATTACAACAAGTTCCTCGCCTTCGAATTCCTTTGTAATCTCCGCACCAAGTTCCTCGGCCCTCTTACGAATATCCTGTTCGGTATAAAGGATTTTCCCGATTACATGTTCATTAGCCATTCTGTTGTTCCTCCTTGTTTAAAATCGCTTCAATAGCATCCAATAATTGATCCTGTCCTGTTTTCTTCAGTGCAGAAACCGGGATAATCAAATCGTTTTTCTTCATCTCCAGTTTCTTTCGAATGGTCTGAATCGCCTTCTGCTGTTGGTTTCTGGAAATTTTATCCGCTTTCGTTGCCACGACGATTCCATCCAAACCGTAGTAACGAAGATAATCATACATTTGCACATCGAGTGCGGTTGGTTCGTGGCGAATATCCACCAACTGAACGACTTTCAGAAGACCCTCGCGCTTGCTCAAGTACACATCCATCATTGCGCCCCACTTCTCTGTTTCTGAACGAGAAAGTTTCGCATAGCCATATCCCGGCAAATCGACAATTCGAAAATCATCGTTAATCAAATAGAAGTTGATTGTTCTTGTTTTACCAGGGCTGCCACTAACTCTTGCCAATGCTTTGCGATTGGTCAGTAAATTGAGGAGAGAAGATTTTCCAACATTGGATCGCCCCGCAAAAGCAATTTCATACCGATTTGCTTCCGGATATTGTGCCGGCTTAACTGCAACCGATTCTAATTCTGATTTAATCACTCGCATATTTTTACTCACTTTCCTTCGGAATCAGCACTTCTCTAAAAGCATCTTCCGCAGTTTCCAACAATACGAACTCGAGTTTGTTTCGAACCGATTTCGGAATATCCTGTATATTCGCCTCATTATCCTTCGGCAAAAGGATTTTTCGAATACCTTGGCGATATGCCGCAAGGACTTTTTCTTTGATACCACCCACAGGCAAAATATTGCCTCGGAGTGTAATTTCTCCAGTCATTGCAATGTTTCTTTTCGCCTTCTGGCCCGTCAGCAAGGAGAATAACGCCGTACACATCGTAACGCCAGCGGATGGACCATCCTTCGGTGTTGCCCCTTCCGGTATGTGAATCTGAATATCACATTCTTTAAAAATAGATTTATCCAATCCGTACTTACTCGATAGGGATTTGATGTATCCCATCGCAGTCTGCGCGGATTCTTTCATCACATCGCCCATCTGACCCGTCAAGACAAGGTGCCCACTTCCTGGCATCATGACACTCTCAATTTGTAAGGTAACACCGCCCACTGCCGTCCATGCCAACCCAGTCGTAACACCTACTTCCGGATTCGTATCAACCAATTCTTCTTTAAAGTATTTGGGTCCCAAAAGGCTTTCGAGATTCCGCATGGTTACGGTATACTTTGTTTTCTTTTCGGTGACAATTTTCTTTGCAATTTTACGGCATACCGATGCAATTTCTCGTTCCAAATTACGAACACCAGCCTCTCTTGTGTAGAATTGGATAATTCCACGAATAGAAGCCTCCGAAAACACCAATTGATTCTTCTTGATGGTATACGCCTTTAACGTCTTCGGAATCAAATAGTTTTCTGCAATCTTGACCTTCTCTTCCTCGGTATAACTAGACAGTTCAATAATTTCCATACGATCCAGAAGTGGTCTAGGAATTGATTGTGTGGTATTTGCGGTCGTGATAAACATCACCTTAGAAAGATCAAATGGAATTTCCAGATAATGATCCGTAAAGTCCTTGTTCTGTTCCGGATCGAGCACTTCGAGCAATGCCGATGCTGGATCCCCACGAAAATCATTGCCGAGTTTGTCAACTTCGTCCAGCAAGAACAACGGATTGTTGGTTCCAACTTCAATCATGCTATTAATGATTCGGCCTGGAATTGCACCAACATAGGTTCTTCGGTGGCCACGAATTTCAGCCTCGTCACGCACCCCGCCTAACGACATACGGATGAATTCACGATTCGTCGCTCTAGCGATGGAACGAGCAATCGACGTTTTTCCAACTCCAGGAGGACCAACCAGGCAAAGAATCGGGCCTTTGATTGATTTAGTCAGGTGCATCACCGCAAGTTGTTCCAGAATACGTTCTTTTACCTTCTCCAGACCATAGTGATCTTCATTAAGGATTTTCTCCGCTTTCTTGATGTTAATGTTTGCTTTGGATTCTTTGTGCCATGGCAGCTCCAAAATGGTCTCAATATAGTTACGACTCACATTAGCATCCGGACTAACAGGACTCATCTTCTGGAATCGTGCGATTTCCTTGCGAACTTTTTTGTCTGTCTTCTCAGTTAATTGAAGTTCGTCCAGGCGGTTCAGCCATTGTGTTGCCTCATCATCCGAATCATCACCGTTTCCGAGTTCTTCTTGAATCACATGAAGCTTCTCACGAAGATAATAATCCCTCTGACTCTTATCCATATTTCGCATCACTTCAGATTCAATACTTTTCGAAAGTAACATGAGTTGTGTATCATGCAAAATAATCTCAGTCAAGCATTGAACACGCTCTGGAATATAGTCAATTTCGAGAACTGACTGTTTCTTATCGAAAGAAATATCCACATCTTCCGCAATAACGCTTACCAAAACACTTGCGTCCTGAACATTCATCGGCAAAGCTGGAACAATCGCCTTATCTCCACGAGACAATTCCACATTCTGTGTATAAGTGTCACGAAGCACCTGGCAGCTCGCTTCCAGCTCCAGTTCTTCTTCAGACCCCTGTTCTACCATCAAATCTTCTGCAAGTTGGTAGTCGCAGAACATTGCACCTTCTTCTAATGTAATATTCTGTAAATGTATTCTTGAA
Organism: bacterium; assembly: GCA_963626305.1. Lineage (GTDB taxonomy): Bacteria > Bacillota > Clostridia > Peptostreptococcales > Anaerovoracaceae > Mogibacterium_A. The sequence continues at coordinate 27,236 of CAVFWT010000021.1, forward strand.
TCACATTCCGCTAGAATGCGAACGTAATTTTTCTTTCGAACCAATTGCTTGATTTTAATCAAAACGCCCGTCATGTAACAATCCCCTTGAGTTGGATTATTCACATCAGGATCACGCTGTGCAGCAACCGCTAGCATGCGGTCACAATTCATTGCGAGCTCTACAGTCTTTAACGAAGAATCTCTTCCGACGTCAAACCCAACAATTGTATTTGGAAAAAAAGTTTTCCCCCTCAAGGGAACGAATGGAATGTGCTGTATTTTTTCTTCCATTAAAACCTCCCTAATTTATACAGAACAGGCGGCAAGTAAATCCTTGCCGCCCTGTAATTTCCTATTATGCACCGATAACGGCACTGTTATTTTGTCTCCAAAATCGGATCCGTGCCATCTTCGACCGTTTCCTTGGTAATAATGCATTTTTTAACATCGCCACGAGATGGGAGATCAAACATGATATCCGTCATGGTTTTCTCGAAAATTCCACGGAGTCCGCGGGCACCAGTACGGAGCTCAATCGCTTTATTTGCAATAGCTGAAACTGCATCTTCACGAATTTCCAATTCTACATCATCCATGCGGAACAGTTCCTGATATTGACGAATTAAAGAATTTTTTGGCTCTTTCATAATACGCACAAGCGCTTCTTCTGAGAGCTCCTTCAGTGAAACAATCACCGGTAGACGTCCGATTAATTCTGGAATCAAACCAAATCTCAGAAGATCCTCTGGTTCAACTTTGAGTAGGATTTCCTGCTCATCCGCATCATCCAGGCGTTCATCGGCGGAATTAAATCCGATTACCTTATTTCCGAGACGTCTCTTGATAATGGTGGAAAGACCTGTAAAAGCACCACCACAGATGAAGAGAACATCCTTTGTATCAAAGTGAATGAACTCCTGTAACGGGTGCTTGCGCCCTCCCTGTGGCGGAACGTTCGCAACAGTTCCTTCAATAATCTTCAAAAGCGCTTGCTGAACGCCCTCACCGCTGACATCGCGAGTGATGGACATATTTTCTGATTTGCGGGCAATCTTATCGATTTCGTCGACATAGATGATGCCCTTCTGTGCACGTTCCAAATCACCATCAGCTGCCTGATAAAGACGAAGAAGTATGTTCTCGACATCTTCACCAACATAACCAGCCTCTGTAAGGGATGTTGCATCTACAATCGCAAATGGTACATCCAGCATCTTTGCTAATGTCTGTGCCAGAAGAGTCTTACCGCTTCCGGTCGGACCGAGCATCAGAATGTTGCTCTTCTGAATTTCAACCCCATCCTGATTCCCATCAGAAATCGACTCAAGATGCTTAATTCTTTTATAATGATTATATACAGCCACAGCGAGACTCTTTTTCGCCTCATCCTGTTCGATGACGTAATCGCTGAGGAATTCTGCAATTTCCTTTGGCTTCGGAAGATCTAGGAGAAGCTCTTTTGGTGCAGGAATCTCACTATCTTCCAGAAGTGTTTCGCACAGCTCAATACACTCATTACAAATCGCCACGTCTGGCCCAACAATTATTTTTTTAACCTGCGAGCTGGTTTTCCCACAAAAGGAGCAAATCAGCTCGTTATTATCGGTTGCTTTACTCACGAATTCTCCTCTGTTATCTATTAAGTACTCGATCGATTAGGCCGTATTCCACCGCTTCATCCGCATACATAAAGTTGTCGCGATCTGTATCCTGCTCGATAATGCTCAAATCTTTACCAGTATTGTCCGAAAGAATCTGGTTCAATCTTGCTTTGGTCTTCATCATCCAGTCCGCTTGAATCTTAATATCTGATGCTTGACCCTGAGCACCGCCCAGTGGCTGATGAATCATAATTTCTGCATTTGGAAGCGCAAAACGCTTTCCTTTTGTTCCTGCTGACAGGAGCACAGCACCCATGCTAGCAGCAAGACCAACGCAGATGGTGGAAATATCCGGTTTTACATAATTCATCGTATCCAGAATTGCCAATCCTGCGGTAACCATTCCGCCCGGAGAATTGATATAGATATTGATATCTTTCTCTGGATCTTCCGCTTCCAAAAACAGAAGCTGAGCTACAACGATACTAGCAAGATGTTCGTCCACCTGCTGATCGATGAATATAATACGATCTTTGAGAAGGCGAGAGTAAATGTCATAACTTCTCTCGCCATTTCCCGTCTGTTCAACAACTACCGGAATTGTATTCATTGACTATTCTTCTTCCTTCTTCTCTAGAGCTACGAAGTTTGCCTTCTCATACATGAGGTCGATTGCCTTGTGGTTCTTTACATCACCTTCGAAATAACGCATGTTGTCACCCAAAGCTTTCTTCATGTCTTCTGCAGTCTGGTTGTACTGTTTTGCAAACTCTTCCAGTTCCTTGTTGATATCCTCTTCGGTTGCTTCGATATTTTCCTGCTTGATAATTGCCTTAATCAGGATGTTGCTAGCAACTCTAGCTTTTGCATCCATTCTAGCCTGCTCTCTCAGTGCATTTCTGTCCATACCAGTGAACTTCATGTACTGATCCAAGGAGAGGCCCTGATATGCGAGCTGCTGATTCATTTCCTGAAGCATGTTGTCAATTTCGTTCTCAATCATTACAGCTGGAACATCTACATCATTTACCTCAATCAGCTTCTGAATCATGCTATCCTTCATGATTCTCTCTGCACTGAGATCATCCTCTTTCTGCAGTCTTTCTTTGATGGAATTCTTGTACTCTTCCAGAGTTTCAAACTCACTAACATCGCTTGCCAGTTCGTCATTGATTTCTGGCAAAACTTCCTTCTTAATTTCGTGAATCTTACACTCGAACAATGCTTCCTTACCAGCCAAATCCTTTGCCTGATACTCTTCTGGGAATGTTACGTGAACATCTACTTCTTCACCAGCATCTTTACCAATCAGCTGATCTTCAAATCCTGGAATGAACTGTCCAGATCCCAGAGTCAGTTCAAACTTCTCTGCCTTACCACCATCAAAATGAACACCATCAACCGAACCGTCGAAGTCCAGAACAACGATGTCTCCATCCTCAGTCTTGCGATCAGTTACAGTTTCAATGCTGGAGTGAGTCTTCTGAACTCTTTCCAGTTCTCTCTGAACGTCTTCATCCGAAACCTGGTGATCAATCTTCTCAACTTCGAGGCCGAAGTAGTTCTTTGCTTCAACTTCTGGGAAGCAAGCTACAGTTGCTGTGATTTCAACATCCTGACCCTTCTTCACTTCGTTCAGGTCCAGCTTAGGCTGATCAATTACTTCCAGGTTCAGCTCGTCCAGTGCACTTGGGTATCCGGACTGTAGCAAGCTATTCAGTGCATCTTCGAAGAAGATGTCTGCACCATATGTATTTTCAATAATCTTTCTCGGTGCTTTTCCCTTACGGAATCCCTTAATTTCAAAGCGATCCTTATTCTTCTTGTAAGAATCTACTACTGCATTTTCAAATTCATCGGCAGTAAAAAGCATCGTGAATTTTGCTTCATTGTTCTCTTTCGAAATAAAAGTAGTCTTCATTCATTTTCCTCCTGAAAAACCAGTAAATTATTTTATTCTTCCGACATTTCGTCCGGTAAAAATCCTCTTTGCAACTTGGAGATATCCTCAGGCTCTAGAGAGAACTTCTCTGCCAGAGATTCTGCAACATCGCAGAAATCCTCGGAATCGCCATAATACCATTCGAGTTCCATCTCCAGAACATCTTTATCCCCATGAATACCATGAACAACACCCTCATCAAAGGACAATGCACTGATAGAGTTCCCCGTGTCCACTTTAATCTGTTTGCGAATAAAATTCATCTCAACCATCTTAACTAACGGTTTATGCCCCGCTGCTTCAAGCAATACCTCATAGGCATCACTCGACTCGAATGCATCGATATTCGGATGCTCTGCGAAGCGTTCATCCGTAATTACTAAATTGAATTCTTCTCTGGAATGAAGTCCATTTTCAACATGATTATCCCATTTGATGGTTGCCGTAATGCGATCGTTTTCGTAACGAATACGATATGCAATTCCAGACTTCTTCAAATCCATCTCTTCCGTATCAAAATACACGGCATGCATTTTGATTTCTTCCAAGGCGTCTCTGTCGACATACTCATCCAGCATGGGATCATCAATAATCTGCTGAATAATCGCTACATCATCCAGACGATACTTAAATTCTGTTTCCATACTTTCTCCTACTTGCTGTTACTTGCCCGACGCGGGCGAATATATGCAATATCAAGTAATTCTACATAAAAAGTTCACTATTGTCAATGGACAGCAATATTCATCACCCATTTTTGCGTACATGACCATAGTAAAACCCTTTATATCAAAGATTTCTTGATTATTCCTCCATTTTTTTGAGTTTAATGCGAGAATTTTTGCCTTCCGTAAGGCGATCTGTCATCCGAATGAAGTTTTCAGACAAGTCGCTGGCATAGAATCGGTCCTCTTCCGTTAAGGCATCTGCTAACATATCTCGTTCACGCAGAACTTTTTCTACTTCATCAATAACCGCATCGGAAGAGCTAATTAAGTTGATATCCGGATAAAGGCGGTTTAAGTTACCTGCAACCATCGGATAATGCGTGCATCCTAGAATAAGATCTTTAAAACCATTTTCTTTTACGAAATCATCCATATAATAGCGGATGGTCAAATCCATAATCTCGTTATCAATGATTCCTTCCTCGATTAGTGGAACGATTGCCGGGCAGGCCAAGCTGTTCGTCCGAATATTCGGGTCCATATTGTGAAGCACACGGGAATATACATCACTTTGAATCGTTGCCTTGGTCGCGATAATACCGACATTATCGCAATGACTTTCAATAACTTTCCGTGCAGTCGGCTCAATCACACCAACAATCGGAAGTTCCGGATGTTCTGCACGAAGTGCATCAAGTGCTAACGAAGTCACCGTATTGCAAGCAATCACAATCATCTTCACATCTTTGCTCACCAGATAATCCACAATTTGAGAAGCAAAGCGGCAAATCGTCTCGGGTGATTTGGAACCATATGGAGTTCTAGCTGTATCGCCATAATATATTACCCGTTCCATCGGCAACCGGTTCTGCAAGGCAGATACGCTGGTCAAACCTCCCAGGCCGGAGTCAAAAAATCCAATTGCTCTATTATCCATTTTTTCCTCCGCTAAAATTTGATAAAAATAAAATGCGATATTCCGCAGAATATCGCATTTCTTGGTGCGGATGGTGGGACTCGAACCCACATGATTTGTGGTCACACGGACCTGAACCGTGCGCGTCTGCCAATTCCGCCACATCCGCAGATTATTTTCTTGAGTTGTTTCGCAACTCACAATATTTATTATACATAAACAAGTATTCTTTGTAAAGCATTTTTTTATTTTTTTCTGTTGCCACCGAAAAGTGGCAACAGAAAAAAATTTTGAATGCTTATTGCATCATGAGGCGATCGAATTCCTCAACAGCTTTGCCGAATTCATCCTCATCCTCAATCTCTACCAGGTCAAAGGTATCATTTCCATTGTCCTTGTATCCATAGATATATACATCATCTGTTCCATCATCTGGCTCCAAAGCAATATATTCTTTACCATTCAAATCGAATACGCCAGTGATAAAGCATTCAACTACCGATCCATCATCGAATTCCAGAGTGATGAAATCTTCATCTTCTGTTTCTTCCTCGACCAGCAGATCTTTGTTCTGATCTTCAGCCATTTTCGTTTTCTCCTTACTTATAATGATATGTTGCATCGCGTTTCCTTAAAGAAATTGCAATTCAAAATATACCATGATTATTTCAAAATAGCAAGCTATTGCCGAAAGAATTCAACGACGCTCTCAGCGGCTTGTGCATTCATTCCATCCACTTTCATCAAGTCTTCATACGACGCATTTCGGATTGCATCGATACTTCGGAATTTTTCCATAAGCGCACGTCTTCGTTTCGGTCCAATACTCGGTATTTCCTCCAAAACAGAGTGTGTCATCTTCTTGCCACGCGTTCCTCGGTGGAACGTAATCGCAAATCGATGAACTTCTTCTTGAATATTACCCGCATAACTGAAGAGAAGCGAATCTTCTTTTAGATTAATTTCTTGGCCATCCGAAAACACAATTGCACGCGTGCGGTGCCCGTCGTCTTTCGCCAATCCTACGACCGGAATGGTGAGGTGAAATGCATCCATCACAGTTTTTACGGCATGGACCTGCCCCAGTCCGCCATCGATAAACATGATATCCGGATAAGTGGTGAACCCCGGATCGCCATTTCTAGCTCGTTTGAGTCGACGATACATCACTTCCTGCAAACTACCGTAATCATCTCCTTCTGCGGTTCGAATTTTGAACTTACGGTAATCGTTTCGAATCGGCTTCTTCCCTTCGTAGACCACCATCGCGCCCACTGTATCCAATCCGTTCATGTTGGATATATCGTAGGCTTCTACGCGATACTCACGGTCTTCATTTTCTGGAATGATACGAGGAACAGTGTGGTCCACCTCTGCAGCTCGCACGATTAAGGATGTAATGCGTTTCCGAAGTTCGCTACGTCGTTCTTGTTCTCTCAAAGCACGCTCATCCAGCGATTTCTCCAATTCCAGCGAGTCGGATAGCGTCATATCAAGAATCGCTTTCTTTTCCCCACGCTCCGGAACATATAATTTCGTCTTATGGCTGATATCGTTGCCCGCCTCTGCATTCAAACTATCAATATGGTTCAGAAGTTCTTCGAGAAGTTCTTCTTCCTCTAGATGACACGGAATAATGACTTCTTTCGGCACGCGCGTCACCGACAGGTAATACTGTTCCAAAAACGCCGTCAGTAATTCCTCCTTCGTTGATTCGGCTTCGTCATTCATATAGACGATTTCTCGACCAATCATCTTCCCTTCTCGAATTCGATATTGAACAACAACCTGATTGTGATGACTTCGAATCGGAATCAATACATCGATGTCATGTTCGCGAACCATCGTGGCACGCTGTTTTTCGCTGAGCGATTGTAGTGCACGAATGTAATCCCGGTACTTTGCTGCCTCTTCATACTTCATTTCATCCGACGCTGCATACATTTTCTCTTCCAGCTTGTGGATGACCGTCGCATCCTTTCCGCTAAGAATTCCAATGATGTCCTGCACCATCTCCTGGTACTCATCCGCATCTGCTTTCCCTACGCAGATACCTTTACATTTTCCGATAAAATAATTTAGGCAAGGTCGTACGTTTTCCGGAAAGTGCACCGTGTTGCACTTTTTTAACGGATAAAGTTCGTCAATCATCTTCAAAATCCGCCATACAGCAGTACTATCCGAATACGGACCGAAATATCGATTGCCATCTCGTCCGATTGAACGCGTTCGAATCACCCGAGGAAATTCTTCTGACAACGTTATTTCAATGTAAGGATAAGTCTTATCATCCTTCAAAAGAATATTGTACTTCGGCATGTATTTCTTGATGAGATTACATTCCAGAATTAACGCTTCCATCTCGGTCGCGCATGTGATGTAATCAAATTCCGCTATGTTCGGCACCATCGATCGAATTTTCGCACTATTTCTGGAAGAATTCTGAAAATACTGCCGCACGCGGCTACGCAAATTAATCGCTTTTCCCACGTAAATAACACTGCCCAAGCTGTCTTTATGCATATAGACGCCCGGGCATTGTGGGAGTTTTTTCAATTCTTCCGGAATATTAAACATACACACCCCTAATTCGATGCGAAATCTTACGAATGTATTAACATGCTTCCATTAATAAGTTCAGCAAGCGTTGTTCGTAAACACTGGTGAGCCCCGCATGCCCCCCCATGTTCAACAACAACTTCATTCAGCGAACATCCACTAATGATACGTCCAATTTCTCCGCTTTCGGTCCTGTTCTCTTTCATATTCTTTGAGCGCAATTTCCCGAATGCGTTGCTGTCTTCTTCGTTCTCTCCGCAGGCGATTTCGGCGACGAATCTGAAGGATTCGAATAATCAAAGCCAGAATGAGCAGAACTACAACTAAGATGATAATCGACATAGTATTCGAAATGTAGATATAAGAAGGAAACCATCCAACTGCTACATCTTCTTTGACAACCAAATCAACCGTACCCGTCAACTGATCTGCCACGTAAATCTGATATTCTCCCGCTTTCGTGCCTGCCTTAACCGGAGCTTTCAGCTTGTCATAAATGACCGTTTCTGTTCGTATCAGCGAATCACTTCCTTCCTTCGGAACATATACATATCCTTTACTTTCGGTGTATACGGATACTCGCGTTTTGGCGCCGTGGCGAATTTTAATTTTACCAACAGCCTTTCCCTTCTTCACAATAGACTGATAAGTAACATTTCGGTAACCGTATTCCAGAAGCGTCTTTCGCACATCGTTTTTACCAGTGCCATCACCGAACACAATCGCAATCAGCTTCATACCTTCACGGTCTGCCACCGCAAAACTGTTATAGCGCCCTCCCGAACTAGACTGAAGTTGTGCAGAGAACGTCAAGCCGGTGCATTGTAACGTATCCTTTCGATGCAACGATGTCGTCTTCACGCCGGTGCTTTCCATGGCATATGCGTCCTTCGCCATGTATTTCTTGATAAAAGAATATTTCATCGCTTGCTGCATGAGCATCGCTGTATCCTCAGCCGTAGAATACTGGAGCGTCGCTTCTTTCCCTGTTACATTTGTATAGTGAGTATTCAAAAGGCCGAGTTCTTGCGCCTTGGAATTCATTGCCTTGATAAATTTCCCACGGTTTCCAGAAGAATAGATTGCCAATGCCAATGCAGCTTCATCGGAATCTTGGATAATCAGCGACGCCATTAAATCACGCACTGTCACCTTCTCACCTTTGTTGAAGAGTTTCCCCAGGCTGTCTACTTTATCCGTAATTTTAATCTTATTATCGTATTCAGACGAATCGTGCATTTGGTCAATAGCGACCATTGCAACCATGTATTTAACAAATCCGCCTTGTGAAAGCTTACGGTCTTCATGCAACGTGTACACGACTTCTCCAGTAGATGCAGACACGACAATAGCAGAATCGGCCGATATTGCCGGCTTCGATTCTGCAAAAACTTCGCGTATAAAGAGGGTGGTCACCCCCGTCAGTGCAATCAGCACGGACAAAATGACCACCATACCTCTCATTAGATTCTTATTTGATTTCAGCAAAGCATAACGCTTACTTGTTCTCATTTTCGAATTCTTTCATGTACTCAATCAGTGCATCTACGCCTTCTTCTGGCATTGCATTGTAGATACTTGCTCTCATTCCGCCAGTTGTTCTGTGTCCAGCCAGATTGATCATGCCACGCTCTCTGGCACCAGCGATGAACTTCTTGTCCAGTTCTGGATTGCCTGTTACGAAGCATACGTTCATCAAAGAACGATCTTCCTTTGCAACGGTTGGTTTGAACATATCACTGTTGTCAAGATAATCGTACAGCTTGCCAGCCTTGCGAACATCTCTCTCATGCATTTCCTTTACGCCACCGATTTTCTTCAGATACTTGAATACTTCACCAGCAACATAGATTGGATAGCATGGAGGAGTGTTGTACATCGAACCCTTCTTTGCATGAATTGCATAATCCAGGTAAATTGGAGTATTCTCTGGAGCATGTCCTACAAGATCCTTACGAACGATAACAATCGTAACACCTGCAGGAGCGATGTTCTTCTGAGCACCTGCATAAATCAGGCCATATTTTGTAACATCTACTTCTTCCGACAGGATGCAAGAAGACATATCTGCAACCAACAGATGGTCTCCTACATCTGGAATTTCATTGTAATGTGTTCCGTAAATAGTGTTGTTGTAGCAGATATATACATAATCTACATCTTCACGGATGTCTTCTTTCTTAAACTTAGGAATATAAGAATATGTCTTATCTTCCGAGCTTGCAAGAGCACGGATATCACCGAACTTCTGAGCTTCTTCATAAGCTTTCTTTGCCCAGTTACCAGTGATAATGTAGTCTGCCTTCTTCGAATTGGTCAGCAGGTTGATTGGAACCATGGAGAACTGCAGTGTACCACCACCCTGTAGAAAGAGTACATAGTAGTCATCCGGAATATTCATCAAATCTCTCAGATTCTGTTCTGCGTCATCGATAATCTTCTGGAATTCTGCGGATCTGTGGCTCATCTCCATTACAGATTCACCAGTTCCATCATAATCCAGCATCTCAGCGGCACACTTCTTCAGAACTTCCTCTGGAAGAGTGGAAGGACCAGCCGAAAAATTAAATACGCGATTGCCCATTGGTATTTACCTCCAACTATTAATGTTATAGATTTACACTTGGAATTATAACGCGTTCACAATTGAAAGTAAAGTTGAATAATGGTATACTGACTTCGATGAAGTCATAACTTCATTCTATTTATTATGCATATTTTGCAGTTACAATTTAGGAGGTACACGAATGGCAAAGTACTACATTAGTACTCTGAACAACATTTCTAATGTTGGGTTGGATCGTCTGACGGACAATTATGAATTAACGGAAGACATTGAAAATGCAAACGGAATCGTAGTAAGAAGTTACAAGATGCACGATATGGAATTCTCCGATAACCTGCTGGCAATCGGCAGAGCAGGTGCTGGGGTTAACAATATTCCGTTGGATCGTTGCGCAGATGAAGGAATTGTTGTATTCAACACACCCGGCGCAAATGCCAATGCGGTAAAGGAATTAGTTCTGGCAGGACTCATCATGGGTGCTAGAAACATGTACGAAGGAATTAGCTGGGCTAATTCTTTAGATGGTGATGTTGCCGGACAGGTAGAAAAAGGCAAGAAGCAATTCGCCGGAACAGAAATCGAAGGCAAGACGCTGGGAATCATCGGTGTTGGTGCAATCGGCGCCAAAGTTGCTAACGCAGCACACGCACTGGGAATGAACATTGTCGGCAACTCCGTTGTCGTACACCCATTCCTGAACGTTCCATGTGAGATGTACGATAGCGTAGATGAAATGGTTAAAGTCTGCGACTTCATCTCCATCCACGTTCCATCTCTGCCAGCTACCAAAGGAATGATCAACAAAGACCTCATCGCAAAGATGAAGGATGGCGCAATCATTCTGAACTACGCAAGACCGGATCTGGTTGTAGAAGAAGATATCATCGCCGCGCTGGAATCCGGAAAGATTCGCAAGTACATGACTGACTTGGCAGATGAGAACTTGATTAACAAGCCTGGTATTGTTGCTACTCCACATTTGGGTGCATCCACGAAGGAAGCGGAAGACAACTGCGCTTCGATGGCTGTTGATGAACTGATGGATTACATTGAAAATGGTAACATCCGCAACTCTGTTAACTTCCCACCAGTATCGCTGGATACAGAAGCTGGAACAAAGAAGGTGGGCGTTCTCTACAAGGGCGAAGTCAATGTAGAAGAAGTTCTGAAGGCTGCAGGTGCTGATGTTGTTAAGACCGAAGTAGGCAAGAGCCGCACAGAGTACGGTTACGCACTGGCTCTCGTTAAGGACAGCGCAGACGTTGCTGCCCTCACTGCAATTCATGCAGACGGTGTCATCAAAGTTCGTGTAATCTAAGATTCACAATTGTCCACTTAATCGGAAATGTAAGATAAAAAAAGGGAAGAGGCGAAGCCCCTTCCCTTTTTTTATCCTCGAATGTTTCCGAGGAAGCATTTGGTTCATTTTGATTCTAATTCAGCGATAAAACACCGTATTGGGTTAACCGATTCTCGATTCGGTTCTATACATACTATATCTTTCTCTATTTCTCGGTACTCTCATTCTTATTGGCGAGTGCATCGCGAATTTCACGCAGGAGAAGGATGTCTTCTGGCGTTGCCTCCGGAGCCGGTTCTTCTTCATCCTTCTTCTTCGCATATTCCGAAATTTTATTGAAGCTTCGAATTACGCAGAAAATCACAAAGGAAATAATCAGGAAATTAATGACCGCCTGAATAAAAGAGCCATAACCAATACTTGCACTTCCAACTTTGATTGAAAGGCCAGAGAAATCCAGACCACCAATGATGACGCCGATAAGTGGTGTTATGATATCGTTTACCAAGGAGTTGACAATTGCGGTGAATGCACTACCAATAACAACACCGACAGCCATGTCAATCACATTGCCCCGGGAAATGAATTCCTTAAATTCTCCGATAAATTTTTTCATCGATTTGTTCCTTTCAAATTATACAGCAATATTCTTTCATTAGAAATATGTTCTGCGGCTATACAATCAATGTCACCGCACTGCGTAATGTATCTATTTGGATATTTTCCGCACCTTCCTCATATTCCCCGTCAAGCGTCCAGTGCGTATCTTCCTGAATTTCCACTTTGATATTTCGAGCACTGAAGAATTTGATGTTCGGTGCATCCAGAGATCCGCTGAGGAGCGCCATCCCCATCTCGTTCACTTCAAGAAGAGATGCTGGCGATTCAATTAGAAGCACTTCCATCATGCCGTCATTCATATCTACATCAAAGTTGTCAAGTTTAAGCAAGCCGCCTACCGATGTCGAGTTGCAAACTGCACCGAAGATATAATAACCTTCATGCACTTCTTCATTCGGCGTTCCCTCATCGGTGGTGATTCGTGCCCAAATTTTCTTGATGTTGACGATATCTCGAATCCCTTGAAGTACATACGCCGTATGCCCCATGATATTTTTCAAGTTCTGCGGAACGCTATAGGACGTGCTCGTAAACGCGCCAAAAGAAGCCACATACGAAAAATATCTGCCATTAAAAGAACCGATGTCAAACGCGGTTGGGGTTCCTGTGAGAACTACCTGCGCTGCATCCATAATTCCCTTTGGTAAGCCAACGCTAGATGCAAAGTCATTCGTACTTCCAGACGGAATGTAACCAATTTTCGTATTTGTTCCAGCTGCAATAATCCCGTCGATTACTTCATTGAGTGTTCCATCGCCACCGGAAACTACCACTACATCGACTTCGGCCGAGTAGCGAATGGCAAATTCTCTCGCATCGCCGCTCTTCTGTGTCATCAACACAGTGGTTAGACAGCCTGCGTCAGAATACAGCTGTATAATGTCTTTCAAATATCTCGCAGCCTGCATCGTTCCAGACTTTGGGTTCATGATCAAAAGAATCCGTTCGATTTTCTTATCGCTATTACTCATCTAAAAATCCTCTTTCTCTTCTTTCAGCATTTTGGGTCATCTCTTCGTAAAGACGATCTGCCTCTAATTCCGCCAACTTTTTGCGGCGAATATCTTGTTGTTTGATTTCAATTTCTTTCTCAAATCCATCAACGAAGCGCTTGCTCATTCGGACAGCAATGGAATCCAATTCAGGATGAAGAATATCATCCGGTTGAATGAAATAATTACTGTACTTCTTGGACGAATCTTGTTTCTTGAGATAGCTCATCAGCTTTCCTTGCGTCAAGCGATTCCGCAGCATCACCTCATCCCAGGCTTTGTTGAACATCATTCCGATGCAAAGCACCCATGAAATCAGGTAAAACCAAAGCATCAAAGCGACGATGTTTGCGAACGCGCCATACAAAATATTGTAATTAATGGTTCGTTCAATATAGAGCGAATATACGCCCGTTACAACCATGATTCCAATCGAAGCAAAAATTGTTCCTGGCAGCAACGACTCAATCGGCACTTTAATTCTCGGAAGAATATAGTAGTTCATGAGAATCATCAAGAAGAACAAACCGGCAGCAATTGGCAAGCGCAATGCAACCACGAATTTCGCGAGATAACTGAGGTTAAAAAATTTCTCAATGATGCTCTCACCATATACATAAATGACAAGCGAAAATGCAATTGCCACAATGGAGATGACTGCGGTCGGAATGGCTTTAAAACGTTCTGACCAGAAATCAAAGCGATACGAGCCATTCGTTATTACGTGGCTTTCCAGTCTTCCGAGGGAAAACTCCAAACCCGAAGCGGACCAAAGTGCGACAATTACCATGATAACATTTGTAACTTGCACGGACGATGCGGTGAAAAAGCCTGCGATAAAGCTGTTCATATTGGTGCTCAAATGGTTTTCCATCCACACTCGGATGAAATCCAACGAGACATCAAAAATACCCAGCACCTGTGAGAGTACGATTATCGTCGGCATACTCGCCATGAAAAAGAAGTACGCAATCTGTGCTGCGAACCCTGTGTAGTACGGATCATCAAATTGTCGCCAGATATGGAAAGCAATCTTTACCAGATTTTTTCTGGTAAGTTTCTCTTTACTTGTTGTCTCTTTCACGTATCATATCCTCTAACAACTGAAGCGACTTCGCACGATGACTAATCGCATTCTTCTCTTCCGCGCTCATTTCTGCGAATGAACGAGTTTCACCAGCCGGAACGAACAGTGGATCATATCCAAAACCTTCTTCTCCACGGAGCTCTGTCAGAATATGGCCACGGCACTCCCCACGCGCAACTAATTTCTCCCCGTCTGGGAAAAGCATTGTAATTACAGATACAAATGCTGCTCCGCGCTGATTTTCCGGAACCCCTTCCAACTCTTTAAGGAGCTTACGGTTATTATCTTCAAAAGTGCAATTTTCTCCCGCATAACGCGCAGAATATACACCAGGAGCCCCCTGAAGCGCGTCAACTTCCAGACCGCTATCATCGGCAATCGTGATGGTATGAGCAATGTCCATAATTGCCTGCGCCTTGAGAAGGGAATTCTCTTCGAACGTAGTTCCTGTTTCTTCTACTTCAAACTTCGGAAGACCTGCATCGTCTCTGGAAATCGTATCCATTCCAAATTTCTCCAGAATCGCATGAATTTCCTTCAGTTTTCCTTTGTTCCTTGATGCTAGAATTACTTTCTCCATCGTCATTCCGGTCCTTTCATTCTTATCATATTTATTTTTATCCGAATTCATTCCCGAAAAGAATCCGATAAAAGGATGTTCGAGGAGGAATTAGTCTTCCAACCCGAGATCCTGTTCCGCCACTTTCAGCATGATTGCACACTCAATTCTCTTCCGGTGCAAGTCGCAGCCGAGTTCGTATACAACATCGATATCCCCATTGGAATGATAGTTGTTGGCAGAACATCCACCAGCGCAATATCTCTTCGCAAAGCAATTGCGACATTTATCACGGGTGTAAAGGTTATTTCCGTTCAAGAACATTTCTACAATTTCTGGGTGCGTGATGCCTTCATAGACATTACCCATGAGCATTTCATCGTTTCCAACGAACTGATGGCATGGATAGATATCACCCGTTGGGGTAATCGCCTGATATTCCGTTCCAACGCCACAGCCAGCGACACGCTTATAGATGCATGGACCACCAGTCAAATCGATGGTGTAATGGTAGAAGTTGAACGAATTTCCGTTCTTCTTACGCTCGAGCATCGCTTCCGCAAGTTCTTCATACTGCTCACAAAGTCCCGGTACATCTTCCTCGTGAAGTGCATAATCCACATCCGGCGCACTTACAACGGGCTCAATGCTCGTCTCCTTGAATCCCATATCCGCCATGTGAAGTACGTCCTTCGCAAAATCCTTGTTATAAGCGGTGTATGTTCCGCGCATGTAATAGTTTTGCTGATTACGTGCATCCGCGAGGCGCTTAAACTTCTCAATAATCTGATCGTAAGTCGGTTCACCCTTCTGGGTGTGGCGCATGAAATCATGTACTTCTTTACGACCGTCTAGGCTGAGAACGACATTTCCCATCTCTTTATTGCAGAAATCAATTACGTCATCATCAATCCACAATCCATTCGTCGTCAGGGTAAAATTAAATACTTTGTCGTACTTCTTCTCGAGTTCTCTTCCGTAACGAACCAGTTCCTTACAGACATCCCAGTTCAACAGTGGTTCCCCGCCAAAGAAATCTACTTCGAGATGTTTACGAGTTCCAGATTTTTCTACCAGATATTCCAGCGAGCGTTTGCCCACTTCCAATGACATGATGCCAGATTTTCCGCTATAGTCCCCTTTTCCGGCAAAGCAATAACGGCAATCCATATTACATCCGTGTGCGACATGCAAACAGATGGCTTTGAGCACGGACTGTTTTCTCTTAATCTTAGCTGCCACTTCTTCAAATGGATCTTCGGAGAACAGGGAACCTTCTTTCTTCAAGGTCTCCAAATCTTCCATTACTTCCTGAACATCCTCACGAGTCAAATTCTCCGATGCATATTTCGGAATAACAGTATCGCAAATCTCATCAAAAGAGGAATTCTCATACATTCCGATGATATCGTAAGCAACATCGTCCACCGAATGAACGGATCCACTGTTTCCATCGATTACAATATTATATCCCCCTAATTTGTACTGATGTATCATCTATTATACTCCAATCCTCTCTGTTTTCTTAATTCTATGCGAAATGTGTTTTCAAATAGTAAAGCGACCTGTCAATGGACAGACCGCTTTTTCAGTCATTAAAAAGCGCTGCTTTTCAAGCAGCGCCTTGCAATTAATTTTCCTTGCACTGTTCACAATGCTGGTTTGCTACGCTACAAGAAGTCTTACTAGCGGACTGGCAAGAAGTCTGGCATTCGCCGCAACCACCTGTAACAGATGAAGTCTCTAAATTTCTTGTGGAAATCGTTGTAATTCTTTTCATGTTATCTTCCTCCCTATAGTCTCTGATAAGAATATCAAAACTTTACTATTTTGTCAAATTATTCTCTTATTTGAATGGGTAAAAGGATGTTCTTCGAGTCCTCCCATCCGATGTAGCACCCATGTGCTATTTTACAAATCCATTTAAGGATGTAATCAGCTCTTGCATAATCAAATACCAGAGCAGATATTCGTCATCATAACTGCAAATTACATCGTTTTCAATTAACCCGGTAGAAGTAAATCGAATCCTCGGAGAAGATGCGTGGACCGCTTTCTTCTCTCCATTCAGTATCATAATGTAATTCATACCGATGTTCGCACGGCGGACAGCTCGGAAAGATTGAAATTCAAAGCGTCCATCTGCGCCTTCCAAATAATACACATCATTCTCTGCCGATGTATCTTGGAAGACTTTACCATATGGTTCTCCAGAAATCGTCACATCAAAACCTAGATTTCGTTTGCTGACATCCCCTGTCACAGACGCCACTTCTTGACCATCCATATCGTAAATTACGATGGAAAGCGGATCAAAAGCCGTAGAAGCTTTTGCATAACCATTATCTTCCAAATCTTTTACGACCAAGTCAACGCTGTTGTAATGATAGAGCGTATAAAGGTCCAAGCTATCTGGGACAGCCGTTGTTCCCGCAGATACCTCTTCCAACAACGTTGCTAAATCATCTAACAGAACCGACGTCATCAACGTATCACCAGCAAAAGCAGAATAACGCTTCGGCGTCACTTCTAGATTCTGCGTATCCAAGATGTTATGAAAACGCCATTGTTCTTCTTCCGGTGCTTCCAGATGATCCGTATCTGTCCCCGAAATCAAGAACCATTCCTTATCTCTCCCCATGAGAAGAATATAGTTCCGGAAAGTCGTCGGTCCAAATACGATGCATCGTTCATTTTTGTTATTATTTCGACCAAGCCACGGTTTTCCAAGCGGTGTCTCTAAGTCCTTCAGCTTCTCGTACATGGAATCGAGTGACCAACCCTGTGGGTTGGTCACTTTCTTCTCATACAAATTTCGGCTGTTGTAACTTCCGCCTCCTAGATTCATGTGGATTGCCATCGCCAGAAGCAAAGCTATGCCACAGTATGTCCATTTTCCAACGGTGAAAAAAAGCACGGCGAGAAAAATGGTCAGGCCAATGAAGATTTTAACTAGTCTGTCTCTGTTCATTACAACTCCGTTTTCTAAATGCTATTTTGCTTTGCCATTCGCATTCTTGAGAAGATTTTCTTTCTTGCTCATGATATGGCTGTAAGAACGCAGTGCGCACATAGCGTTCACGGCCTGTTCCATCGTAGAGAATGCTGGAATGCCGTGATCTCTTAACTTCATGATTGCGGCTCTGCACTCGTTTCCGCCCTGGCACTCCATGATGAAAGGCTTGCCGAGGTTCTTGTACTGCTTATGAATTTCGATAACGGTATCGGTAATTGCCTCAACATCCGTAACAGCAGTTGGGCATACAGAAATGACAATACCATCAACGTTCTCATCTCTGTATGCAGTGCGAAGTGCACCACCGTACATGTCCGATGTTGCGGTTCCGCTGATATCTACCGGATTCAGTGGTGAACCGAACGAAGGCATGTACTGACGGATGTTCTCGCGAAGAGCCGGAGAAATCGACTTTAGTTCTTTGAGTGGCATTCCCAATCTTTCGAAGTGATCGCATGCCAGAAGTCCTGCTCCGCCACCATTCGTAATCATTACGACATTGTCTCCGCGAAGAGGTGGGCACATACCCAGCGCCAACGAAGTATCTAAGAATTCCTGCCAAGTGTTTTCTCTCATTACACCGGATTCCTCAAACAACTGATCGTATTCCTCGTTAGAATGTCCTCTATTCTCGGAAGCAGTGTGGGCAAAAGCAGCTTTAACGCCAATCTTGGAAGCACCGACTTTGATAACAGTGATTGGCTTCTCGCATTCGAGGCACGCCTTCTTGAATGCTTCTGGACTGTCCAGTGCCTCAATGTATACGGCAATACACTTGGTATTTGGTTCTTTTTCTGCATACTTGATGACTTCGCTGAAGTCTACGTCCGCTTTGTTACCCAGTCCAACGAACATGCTGATACCAAAATGATCAAGCTGAGAAGATCCCAGTGCCGCAAGCAGATTCGAGCCCGACTGAGAAATCAGTGCTACCGGGCCCTTATTCGGAAGATACGGAACGAATCCGCAATTGAAATCATGGTATGGTGTTCCGATACCAACCAGGTTCGGGCCAATCAGCGGGAGTTCGTTTTCTCTGCAGTACTC
>CAVFWT010000022.1:0-14729 GCA_963626305.1 bacterium
GAGCAATCGAAAGCTCGCTTGGCTGATTTTGATGACGGCAATTCCGCTTACCATCGGATCCGTTATTTCGGTTGTAACTTCTTTTATCGATACAGTTACGGTCAGCAATTGTATTCAGATTGCGTATAAGAGTATACTCAGCTCGAAATCTGCACTGGAAGAAGAAGCGATGCGTGCTACGGGAATTCTGTCGAAGGTAGATACCCTGACAAACCTTCCATTGGCAGTCAATTTGTCCTTCTACTCTGCACTGATTCCAGAGATTACTTCGCTTCTGGCGAAGGAACACTACGATGAGGCTTCAGAGAAAATCTCAATGTCAGTGACGATATCTATGCTGATTATCATTCCATGTGCAATTGGTTACATCGTGTTGGCAAATCCAATTCTGCATATGCTGTATCCGAATGCGCCAGATGGCGCTCTTGTGTTCCAGCTTTCAGCGGTTTCAATGATTCTTGTTGCTATCAATCACACGCTTCAGGGATCACTTTTTGGACTTGGCAGAATGTACACGCCGGCAGTAGCTCTTCTTGTTGGTGCGATTGTTAAGATTGCACTCAACTTGGTGCTGATTAGTAATCCGAAAATCGGTATGTACGGAGCGCCAATCAGTTCGTTCGTTTGTCAGGTGATTGCATTTGCAATTATCTATATCACGCTGAAGCGCTCAATTACCATTCGAATGAATAAGCGTCGTTCGTTCTATATTCCGGTCGCTTCCGGTGTTGTAATGGGTATTGTAATTGGGATTCTGTATCATGTTCTTTCGGGCGTTCTTGGAAATCTGATTACTACGCTTCTTTGCATCATCGTCGGGGCACTGGTATATGCAGGAATGATACTTGCACTCAAGATGTTCACCAAAGAAGAACTTCTCGGTATTCCAATGGGTGGCAAGATTTATACAATCGCTCATAAAATTGGAATTTATAAAGAGTAATGATTAAACAGATGGATTGTCCCTTGAATAGGCGGCAGGAAATTTGTTTTTAGAAGGATGTTAAAAGATTAAAGAACAAAGGAGTCTTTATGCAAAAATTATGGTTCATCATCGTTCTGTGGGGAGCAAAGTTCGGGCTTTTTCTTTGCAAGCTGCTCGGGAAGAACGGAACATATATTTCCGGGGCGTTTGCACTGAAATTGCAGAAGAATTTCATTACACACTTCACTAATGTTGATCCGGAGAAGACGGTATTTATCACAGGAACGAACGGAAAATCGACTTCGAACAACCTGATTGTTCATGCGCTTCGTCACGCTGGGCTCAAGGTTACGACGAATCTGGAAGGTGCGAATCTGATTACTGGTGTCGCTACCGCTTTGATTCGTGATTCCTCCTTGCTGGGCAGAGTGAATGGTGATTATCTGATTTTTGAGACGGATGAACGTTATCTTTCGCAAATTTATGCACAACTTCCAGCGAAGAATCTTTGTATCACGAATATTCAGAAGGATCAGGTTCAGCGTAATGGCGAGCCGGATTTCATCTACAAGAAGATCGCGAAAGTAGTGAATCCATCGATGCGAATCATCGTGAATAACGATGAACCTCGTTCACTGTCGTTGGAGGACCGGGCAGGAAGCGTTATCACATATGGTGTAGAACGCCATGCAGAAGCCTTTGAGAAAAATGGCTTCTTTGATGTCACCATGGGGTGCCCGAAATGCAATAATAAGATTGCTTTTAAATATTATAATGTAGATAATGTGGGTGCTTTCCAGTGTACAGTGTGTGGTTTCCGCAGTCAGCCAGAACCCAACGTTCTAATCAAAGATGTGGATTTTGAGAATAACACGTTCTGCTGCGGTGAAGAGACGATTCACATGCCATATACTCAGCCGTTCTTCTTGTACAATTACGCTATGACGATTGCGGTATGCCAGCTCTTTGGTGTAAGTGCAAAAATCGTGGGAGAGTCATTCCATTCGTTCAAGAACATTGCCGGCCGTCTTGAATTGATTCCTTATAAGACGAAGAAAATCAAATACATCCGTATCAAACAGGAGAACCCGGAGACATTGACCACTGCTTTTGATTACATCGCACAGGATAAGAGCCGCAAGATTTTCCTGATTGGACTTGAGCAGCTGGAAGACTTCCAGCCGTATTACACGAATACGTTCTATACGTTCGATTGTAATGTCGATACGCTGATGGAATCCAATATCGAACATTGCATCAGCTTCTCAGAAGCTGTCGCATATGATACGGCGAATCGCTTGATTTACGGTGGGTTCCCAGCAGATAAAATCACTGTCATTCCGACAGACGAGAATGATGATATCTTCGCTGAACTGGATAAACATGATTGCGATAACGTCTATTTGATTACTTGGCTTCATAAGTACGAACAGATGATGGAGGATTTACCGAAATATGAGTAGTATAAATATTGCTTGGTGTTGGCCGGATATTCTGAACCTCCACGGAGATCGTGGAAATGTAATGGCACTGATTCGCATCGCAGAGAAGATGGGAATCGAAGCAAAAGTACACAAGATTGTCAATTACGGCGATCCCATTGATTTCGAAAATATGGACATTGTTCTCTTCAATCCGGGAGAGTTCAAATCCAATGGATATATCATCAATGCGCTTTCCGCAGTCAAAAATGACTTGGACGCATATATTGAAGGAAACAAAGTGCTCTTGACGGTTGGGACGACGGGCGCGGCTTTTGGAAAGTCTATTCAGAAATTGGATGGAACCGCGTGGAGCGGACTCGGATACTTAGATATGCATTGTAAAGAACGCGATGCTATTCAGGGTGATGATTTGATTTGTCGTATGAGAGACACGGAATTTGAATTGAACGGCAGTCAGATTCAAGTAATGGATACCTTCCTTGATGCCGATATCGCTCTGGCAGATGTAAGCTATGGATTCGGAAATTGTGGATACGAGAACAAGCGAGAAGGCGCACGATATAAGAACCTTTATTTTACCAATATACTTGGACCGATTCTCGTTAAGAATCCGTGGTTCACGCAGTGGCTGATTCTAGCGGCTTTGAAAAATCGGGGAGAGACGGCTCCGCATATCCTTACGGATGCCGATTTTGACATTGAATACAAATCGATGGAGTGCATTCGAAAGTACAACGAGACAAAACATCTCAAGTAATAATGTACAGATATTGAAATTGCGAGAAATAAGCGGAATATAGACACCATACTTGCAAGAATGTTCTTTTTCGAGCCCATATGGGCTGGATAAATCGGAACATTGTGATGAACTAAAATAGCAGACTCCCGATTCGGGAGTCTGCTATTTTTTTTAGAAGAATTTACTCATCCTGCGAAGCTTGGAGTGTTCCATGTGCTTCTGCATGGCCTCGCGTCCTTCAATCGGATTGCGTGTCTCGAAAGCGTTGAATATGGCACGATGTTCCGCTAAAATCGTATTGAGGTAATCCTCGGAAAATGTCTTTGGCGGTGCAGAATGCTTCAGATACGTCTGATATGTATGAAGCGTCTGGTAGAGCATGCGATTACCCGTTCCGATGTAGATGATATCGTGAAACTGGGAATTGAAAGTGAGGACCTTCTCTGTGTCACCTTTCAATGTGTAGAATTCCATGAATTCTACATTCTCGCGAAGACGGTCTACGTCTTCGTCACTCATGCGTTGAATGGCCCATTCTACGGCTTTCATTTCAAATTGAGAGCGAAGGTCGAAGAGGTCGGAGATATCTCGCCGCGAAAGTCCAATGGCAAATGCACCACGGTGAGGAATGTTTTCGATGAGACCATCCGCTTCCAGCTGGCGAAGCGCTTCGCGTACCGGCGTGCGGCTCACATCGTATTGCTTGCAAATTCGCTGTTCTGTGAGCTTCTCTCCAGATTTGATTTTACCAGATAAGATGTCTTTCTGGATAGCTGTAAATAGTGTGTTGGATAAAGGTTGATTACCCTCATCATTCTTTTTATCCATGATGGATGCCCCCTTCTGTAAGAATGTTTTACTGTATACAATTATATTTACTGTGTACGATATAGTCAATAGTTAAAAGGAAGAAATTATGAGAAAAATAATCACCGAAGCGCAAGTAATGCAGGCGTTGAACGATTTAGAGGATGCTTATCCGGAGGCAGGATGTGCACTTCACTATGAGAACCATTTTCAGCTCATTTGTGCAGTTATGCTTTCCGCCCAGACAACCGATGTTAGCGTGAATAAAATCACGCCGAAATTATTTAAGACTTTCCCGGATGCGAAAAGCATGGCAGTAGCGGATTCCGATGTACTGGAAGAAATAATTCGTCCAATCGGACTGTATAAAAATAAGAGTCGTAGCCTCCGGGGAATGTCAAAAGCATTATCAGAACAGTATGGTGGCGTTGTTCCAGGGGATTATGACGCACTCGTTCAGCTACCGGGCGTTGGGCGAAAGACCGCCAACGTGGTCTTGGCAGAAGGGTTTGGTGTGCAGCGCATTGCCGTTGATACCCATGTCTTTCGTGTTTCCAATCGAATGGGCTTAGCCTCTGCAGATAATGTGTTAGAGACCGAACAGCAGCTAATGAAACGCATTCCAGAAGATCGATGGACAAGGGCCCATCATCTGTTAATCTTCCACGGGCGGAATTGCTGCCGTGCTCGAAGACCTGAATGTGAGAAATGTCCGGTGTCGAACATCTGCCTCGAGCGGATTTCAGTTGAATAATTCAATTAAAACTGGTATGATATTAAAGGAATTTATAGTATGAAGAGGAGAAGAAATGCTACACGTTGTCTTGGTTGAACCTGAAATCCCACAGAATACAGGAAATATTGCCAGAACATGTGCGGCAACGAATACGAGACTTCACCTTGTTCGTCCGCTTGGATTTAACATCGACGAGAAGTCGGTTCGTCGTGCGGGTCTAGATTACTGGAAATACTTAGACCTTGAAGTGCACGACAGCTTAGAAGCGTTCATTGCGGAATATAGTGATCATCGCTGGATTCTCGCTACTACGAAGGGCGGAAAGAATTACACCGAGGTGAATTATCAAGATGGAGATATGATTCTCTTTGGCCGTGAGACGAAGGGTTTGCCTCGCGATTTCATTCAGGAACATGAAGCGAATGCAGTTCGCATTCCAATGAGCGAAAACACGAGACTACGTTCTTTGAACTTATCGAATTCCGTTAACATTATCTTATTTGAGGCGCTCCGCCAGAACGGTTTTCCGGATCTTCAATAAGATAAAAACATTTACGATTTATTCAGTTTTTTAACGACTCAAGGAGGAAAATATGGTTAGAGTTGGAATCAGTGGTTTTGGCAGAATTTCTCGTGTAGTAATGAGAGCTGCTCTGGACATGGAGGATGTAGAAATTGCCGGAATCAATTGGCGTAATGCAGATTTGGACTATGTCGCTTACATGCTCAAATACGATTCTACTTTTGGCAGATTCCCTGCTACCGTTGAAACATATGACAAGGGCATCATGGTGAACGGAAAGAAGATTCCGGTATTCATGGAAGGTGATGCAAGAGATATTCCATGGGGAGACTGTGGTGCAGAGTACATCATGGAAGGTACTGGTGCTTACAATACGACAGAGAAGGCACAGGCTCATTTGGATGCCGGTGCAAAAAAAGTTATCATCTCTGCTCCAGCAAAAGACAAAGTGACTCCAACTTTCGTATATGGTGTTAACCATATGGAGTATAAGCCAGAATATAACGTTGTATCCAACGCATCTTGTACAACGAATTGCTTAGCCCCTCTTTGCAAAGTTGTAAATGATAACTGGGGAATTGAGCAGGGCTTGATGTCGACAATCCATGCGGCTACTGCAAAGCAGAAGGTTGTTGATGCTCGTTCGATGAAAGACTGGCGCACAGGTAGAAGCGTATTTGGAAATGTTATTCCTTCTTCCACCGGTGCAGCAAAAGCTGTTGGCCTGGTTATTCCAGAACTTCAGGGTAAGATGACTGGAATTTCCTATCGTGTACCAACTGCAGATGTTTCGGTAATCGACCTGAACATTATGCTGAAGAAAGCAACCAGCTACGAAGCACTTTGTGCAAAGATTAAAGAAGCTTCTGAAACAACAATGAAGGGCGTACTTGAGTATGTCGATGACGAGGTTGTATCCTCCGACTTCATTGGTGATGCACATACATCCATTTTCGATGCTAGAGAAGGTATTGAGCTGAATGACAAATTCTTCAAATTGATTGCTTTCTACGACAATGAATATGGTTACAGCTCGAAGATGCTGGAACTGATTCGTCACATGCATGCAGTAGACAATAAGTAAGTAAAAAGAAGCCGCGCTTTAACGGCGCGGCTTTCAACATAGTCAGCGGACTTATTATTATTATACATAAAGCATTTAGGAGATTAGCTATGAAGAAAACTGTTAGAGACGTGGAGTGGGCAGGAAAGACCGCGTTGGTACGTTGTGATCTTAATGTACCAATGAATGAACTCGGTGAAATTACCGATGACACTCGAATTGAGGCTTCGATTCCGACCATCGAATATTTGATGGAGCAAGGTGCAAAGATTGTATTGATGTCTCATCTAGGAAGACCGAAGGGAGAACCGCATCCAGATTTTACTTTGAAGCCTGTTGCTGAGAAACTAAGTCAGTATCTGAATAAGGACGTTCAATTCTTGGCTAGCGACAAGGTAGTAGACGATAACGTTCGTGACGCTGTTTCCTTGTTGAATGCAGGAGACGTTGCACTTCTGGAGAACGTTCGTTACCGTAAGGAAGAAACTGAAAACGACCCAGACTTCGCAAAGGAACTTTCGGAGTTAGGCGATGTTTTTGTCCAGGATGCTTTCGGTACCGCTCATCGTGCCCATGCATCCACTGCTGGCATTGCCGCATACATTCCAGCGGTATCTGGTTTCTTGATTGAGAAAGAACTGAAGTTCCTTGGGCAGGTAGTGAATAATCCAGAAAGACCATTCACTGCAATCATGGGTGGTGCGAAAGTAGAAGATAAGATTCCGGTTATTTCGAATCTTCTTGACAAGGTAGATGTCCTGATTCTTGGTGGTGGAATGGTCTATACATTCTTCAAAGCACAGGGATATTCCATTGGAACCTCCCTCTTAGATGAAGAAGGATTGAAGTTGGTTCCGGATATTCTGCAGAAAGCTAAAGACAATGGCGTAAGACTGCTCCTTCCGGTAGATACGGTTGCGGCAGATGCGTTCTCCGAGAACTCTTCTTACTTTGAATACGATGTAGATAAGATTCCAGATGATCGTATGGGGCTGGATATCGGACCGAAGAGTGCACACTTGTTCTCATTGGCAATTCAGAAATCAAAGACGATTGTTTGGAATGGGCCGATGGGCGTATTCGAAATGGCACCGTTTGCAGAAGGAACCAAAGCAGTTGCAAAGGCAATGGCAGAGTCAGATGCGACAACCATTATCGGTGGTGGTGACTCAGCAGCTGCGGTAAAGAAGTTCGGATATGGTGATATGATGACACACATCTCCACTGGCGGTGGTGCTAGCTTGGAATTCTTGGAAGGAAAAGAACTGCCTGGAATTGCTGTTCTGAACGATAAATAGGAGTTTATGGTACGGTTGGAAATATTATTTTAAAGGGACTGAGAAGGAGAAATTATGAAAAAGTTTTTAATCGCAGGAAACTGGAAAATGAATAAGACAACCGCGCAGGCTGTACATTATGCGAACGAACTCAAGGCGCAGAAGCTTGAAAATCCGGAACAGGTTGCAATTATCGCACCATTCACCCAGTTAACATCGCTAAAAGAAGCTTTTGCAGGAACTGGAATCTCCGTGGGTGCCCAGAATGTACATTATGAACGATCTGGCGCATACACCGGCGAAATTTCTGTTGATATGCTGAAGGAAATCGGTGTTGAGTATTGCGTTATCGGACACTCCGAACGAAGAGAATACTTCAACGAGACCGATGAGTCGGTAAATCGTAAACTCAAAGTTCTTTTGGCGGAAGGAATCACACCAATCCTTTGTGTGGGTGAGTCTTTGGAAATTCGGGAGAAAGGTCAGGAGCAAGCGTTCGTTTGTGGCCAAATTACAGCAGATTTCAATGGAATACCAGCAGAACTTGCATCGAAAGTTGTCGTTGCTTATGAACCAATCTGGGCAATCGGTACCGGGAAGACTGCAACACCAGAACAAGCAGAAGAGATGTGCGCATTTATTCGTGGTCTTATTCAGGGACTGTATGATATTCCTACCGGAGAAGCGATGATTATTCAGTATGGCGGTAGCATGAAGCCAAATAATGCGGAAGAGTTGCTGAGCAAGAATGACATCAATGGCGGTCTCATTGGCGGTGCGAGCCTGAAAGTCAAAGATTTTGCGGCAATTGCTGAAATGGCAGCTCGTTTATCGAAGTAGTGAAATGTTTCGTACATTGGTTCTTATTGTTTGAGAACGAGATGCAGCTGTAAGAATGTAACATATTAATATGTGTAAGATGAGCCTCGCATTAAATGCGAGGCTTATTTCGTGATTATATATAATAGTAGAAACTTTTAGTCTTATAAGAAAAAGCGTCGCACACAGTACGACGCTTTTTAAAATTAAATAGATTCAGGATATTGAATTATGCGATGTAAGAAGCGATGATATCGCCGGCTTCATTTGTTCCGGTAATTTCATCTCCTGCGGAAGCGATATCAGCAGTGCGATATCCATCTGCAAGGAATTTCTTTACCGCATCTTCAATCGAAGTTGCTTCTTCTGGAAGTCCTAATGTATAGCGGAGCATCATTGCGACCGATAGAATCGTTGCAATTGGGTTTGCTTTGTTCATTCCCGCAATGTCTGGAGCGGAACCGTGTACCGGTTCATACATTCCGAAGTTTCCGTCTGCCAAGCTTGCCGATGGAAGCATACCGATAGAACCGGTAATCTGACTCGCTTCATCGGAGAGAATATCTCCGAACATATTGCTTGTAACGAGGACGTCGAAGTGCTTCGGATCACGTACAAGCTGCATTGCTGCGTTGTCAACATACATGTGATCTAGTTCGATATCGGCATTTTCTTCGCCCATCTCTGTAACCAGCTTACGCCATAATCTAGAAGTATCTAGAACGTTCGCCTTGTCGACGCTGGTAACACGGCCGCTTCTCTTTTTGGCCATATCAAATGCGGTACGAGCAATTCGTTCAATTTCATAATCTGCGTATCGCTCTACATCATAAGCGGAAGTGTGTCCATCTTCGCTGTTTTCGGTAACGTGATCGCCGAAGTAAATTCCGCCAGTCAGTTCGCGAACGATGAGAATGTCGAGTCCTCCCTCTAGAACAGAAGGTTTCAGAGGGGAGGCAGCTGCAAGTTCCTCGAAAATCATTGCCGGTCTTAGGTTTGCATAGAGTCCAAGTTCCTTACGCAGGCGAAGAAGTGCTCTTTCTGGACGCTGTGGTCCTGGCACGTGATCCCACTTTGGGCCACCGACTGCACCGAGAAGAACCGCGTCGCTCGCTTTGCATACCTCAACGGTGGAATCTGGCAAGCATTCACCGTATTCATCGATTGCTGCACCACCTGCAAGAACTGTATTGTATTCGAACTTATGGTTATATTTTTCTGCGACTTTATCCAATACTTTAATTGCTTCATTTACAACTTCTGGGCCGATTCCATCACCCGGTACTACTGCAATTTTGTAATCCAAAAAACTACCTCCTTATGAACCCTTTTACGAATTATTATAATGAATTTTATATTGAATGATTTCGGTTGATTGCATTTCGCAACCAACCGAAAATTGTTTTTACATAAATTTGTTAACCTTGTTCATTCTATTAATTGCACTAACTAGTGCGTTGACCGAAGCGAGAATGATGTCTGGCTGCGTGCCAACACCCCAGTACTTCTCGCCATTCTTGTCGGCGATGCATACGTAAGCAGCTGCTTTGGATTTGCTGCCGACAGTCATCGCATTCTCAGAGTAGGTGATGAAGTCGTACTCGATATTGTACTTCGTCTTTGTAAGGGCATCCTGTACCGCATCCAGACGACCGTTGCCTTCGCCCTCAAGCTGCATCACTTCGTCGTTGATGACGACGCGCATGTCTACTTGATAGTTATTTTCATCCTTTGTAGAAGAACCGTGGGTAAAAGTAGCATCGGTAATATCCATCGGCGAGAAGTCGTTGATGTATTCCTTTGCGAAGTAATCGAGAATCTCTTCTGGCGAGAGCTCTTCATGATGCTTGTCTGAAATATCTTTCATCATATAGCCCACTTCGGAACGCATGTCCTTCGGAAGTTCCAGACCAAAATTGTGTTCCAAAATGTATGCGACACCGCCTTTTCCAGACTGGCTATTGATACGGATAACATCGCCATCATATCTTCTGCCGACATCATGTGGATCGATTGGCAGATATGGAACGGTCCATTGATAGAGATTTTTCTCTTCTCTCCATGCCATACCTTTGGAAATCGCATCCTGGTGAGAACCAGAGAAGGCAGCAAATACCAGTTCACCAGCATATGGTTGTCTTGGGCCAACAGTCATACCAGTGAATTCTTCATATGCAGAAACGATTTCTGGCATGTTGGAGAAGTCCAATCCAGTCTCAACACCGTGCGTAAACATGTTCATCGCGATTGTAATGATGTCCGCATTACCAGTACGTTCACCATTACCGAAGAGTGTTCCTTCAATACGGTCCGCGCCGGCGAGGAGTCCGAGTTCAGCATCGGCAACACCGGTACCTCTGTCGTTGTGAGGGTGGAGCGAAATGCGAACCCCGTCACGATTGTGGATATTCTTATGCATATATTCTACCTGGTTTGCATATACATGTGGCAGAGACATCTCGACAGTTGCTGGGAGATTCAGAATCATCGGATGTTCTGGGGTTGGATTCCAAATATCGATAACCGCGTTGCTGACTTCCAGTGCGTATTCTGGTTCTGTTCCGGTGAAACTTTCTGGTGAGTATTCGAAAATGAAGTTCGTTTCTGGATACTTTGCAGCGTACTCGTTCATCAAAGTAGCACCGTCAATTGCAATCTGTTTGATTTCTTCTTTTGATTTGCGGAATACCTGTTCTCTCTGTGCAACCGATGTGGAGTTATAAAGATGAACAACCGCATTCTTCGCACCCTGCAGTGCTGCAAATGTTTTATCAATGATGTGAGCACGAGACTGTGTCAAAACCTGTACGGTTACATCATCTGGAATCATATTCTTTTCAATCAATGTACGCAGGAATTCAAATTCTGTTTCCGAAGCAGCAGGGAAGCCAACCTCGATTTCTTTAAATCCAATCTTTACCAATACTTCGAAAAAGTCCAGCTTTTCTTCTAGAGACATCGGTACGATTAATGCTTGGTTTCCGTCACGCAAATCGACACTGCACCAGTAAGGCGCTTTCTCGATATGGTTCTTTTTGACCCAATCGTAAGTGCATTCCGGTGGATTGTAATATCCCGGCTGATACTTTTTGTTTTCCATTTCAATGTTCCTCCTAAAGTTTAATCCTTAATATAACCTCGATGAACAGGCATAAAAAAATCTCTTCGCTGTTCATCACATGATGAAACGAAGAGACGAAAAATTTCCGCGGTACCACTCTTCTTGGCCGCGCCGCAATGAGGCAGCCCACTTGTAGAATGTCAGCTCCGGGGTGAGACACCTAACTGGACCTGCATCCTCGCACCAACCGGATGCTCTCTGAAAGTTCCGTTGCTAGGTTTATTCCCTTCAACGCTAATTTTATTAAGTTATTATTTAATATACTAGAAACATTGTGCAAAGTCAATGAAAAAAAGTGAAAAATAACCATAGAATTTGTTTGTAAACATAATATTAACATCTTAGAAGTTTGTTGTACGGACCAAAAAACGGTTGACAATTTATTGTGTATAACTATAATTAAATTGTTACACTCTAAAATTAAGTATAGAACAGAAAGGATGATACCAATGAAATTGACTGGATCTCAAATCGTAGCAGAAGTGCTACTGGATCATGGGGTCGACACTATTTTTGGATATCCAGGCGGTACGGCACTGAACATTTATGATGAACTGTATAAATACAGTGATCGGTTGAAGCACGTTCTCACGGCACACGAACAAGGTGCCAGTCATGCTGCAGACGGATATGCTAGGACGACCGGAAAAGTAGGAGTTGTTATGTCTACAAGTGGACCGGGAGCAACGAACTTGGTCACAGGAATTGCTACCGCGTACCTAGACAGCATTCCGCTAATTGCAATTACGTCCAACGTTCCGG
Organism: bacterium; assembly: GCA_963626305.1. Classification (GTDB taxonomy): domain Bacteria; phylum Bacillota; class Clostridia; order Peptostreptococcales; family Anaerovoracaceae; genus Mogibacterium_A. The sequence continues at coordinate 12,218 of CAVFWT010000022.1, forward strand.
ATTCCCTTATTGGAAAGGATGCTTTCCAGGAAATCTGCATCACTGGCGTGACCATGCCAATCACAAAACATAACTTCTTCGTAAATCATATCGAAGATTTGGCGGATACCTTGAGAGAGGCGTTTGTTATTGCTCAGAGCGGACGTCCGGGTCCGGTTCTGGTTGACATTACAAAAGATGTAACTGCAGCAACTTGTGAGTATGAAAACAAGCGTCCACTTCCACTTCGTCCAAATCCGGAAATTGATAAGGACGATATTCGCGCTGCAGCAAAGATGATTAATGCAGCAGAGAAGCCGGTTATGTATGTCGGCGGTGGCGTAATGCAGTCTTGCGCAAGCGATCTTGTATGTGAACTCGCTCGTAAGGCAAATATTCCAGTTGTAAACACACTGATGGCTGCTGGCGTTATGGATACCGATGATGACCTATGCTTGGGCATGGTTGGCATGCATGGATCGGTTGCTTCCAACCGCGCAATCCAGCATTCGGATTTAATTATTGCGCTTGGTGCACGTTTCAGTGATCGAGTTGCACAGAATACAGAGACTTGGGGCAAAAGCGCTCGAATTCTTCAGGTGGATTTGGATAACAGTGAGGTTAATAAGAACGTACTCGTTGACAAGGCAATTGTTGCGAGCGCATACGATTTCCTGGAGAAGATTCTTCCTGGCATAGAAGAAGCAGACCATGCGGAATGGCGTGAAAGAACTACTGCATGGAAGAAGAAAGCTCCTTATGTTAAGGCTCCGGACTGCCCGCTCCATCCGAAGGATATTATGGAAATCATTTCCGATTCGGTCGATGAAGAAGCGATTTACGTAACGGACGTTGGTCAGCATCAGATGTGGGCTGCACAGTACCTGCATCACCGTAAGCCACACAAGTTCATCACCAGTGGTGGCCTTGGAACGATGGGCTTCGGTTATGGTGCAGCGATTGGTTCCCAGATTGCACACCCAGATCAGCGCGTTGTACACATTACCGGCGATGCTTCGTTCCAGATGAATCTGAATGAAGTTGTTACTGCGGAACGTCAGGGACTTCCGCTGATTACGGTAATTGTTAACAATTCGGTACTGGGAATGGTATATCAGTGGCAGACAATCTTCTATGGCGAGCGTTATTCCAATACGGTTCCGAATCGCCAGATTGACTATGTAAAAGTAGCAGAAGGTTTCAACATCAAGGGATTCCGTGCCACAACACCGGAAGAATTCCAGGATGTATTCCAGAAGGCACTTCAGGAAAACGGTCCAGTATGGATTGAATGTGTTATTTCTCGTGATGAGCGCGTGCTCCCGATGATTCCGGGTGGTAAGAGCGTTGATGACATGATTATCGGATAGGAGGGCGTTATGTACAAACCATTGAAACAAGAAATCGTTAGCGTCCTCGTTCAGAACCAGGCGAACGTTCTGACTCGTGTTGTCAGCATGTTCGGAAGAAGAGGTTTTAACATCGATTCGCTTACTGTATCTCCAACGAATAATCCAAAGCTCTCTCGAATTACAATCATGTTCAGTGCGACGGAACAGTCCATGCAGCAGATTCTGACTCAGACAAAGAAGCTGGAAGTGGTTGAAGATATCATGGTACTCAGCCGTGAAAACAGCTTGTATCGTGAACTGGTACTCATGAGAGTAGAATGCGAACCATCTCAGAGAAGCTCGATTAAAGAAATCGTGGATATTTATCGCGGAAAGATTGTCGATCTTTCGAAGGACAGCCTCGTAATTGAGATGACTGGAACACCGGCAAAAATCAACGGCTTTATGGAGGTAATGGAAGATTACAATATTACCGATGTATGCCGTACCGGAATTACAGGAATCGAAGGCTTGAATCGAGAAGACGCACAGAACTAACATAATCAACTGAATTCATTATAGACAAAGGAGCATTCATTAAGAAATGGCAAGAATTAGTGATAATGTAACTCAGGGCGTAGAAAAGGCACCAATGCGGAGCCTTTTCTACGCAATGGGATATACGAAAGAAGAACTGGATCGTCCACTTATTGGTGTCGTATCCGCTCACAGTGAAATCGTTCCGGGACATATGCACCTGGACAAAATAACAGAAGCAGTCAAAGCAGGAGTCCGTATGGCGGGAGGTACCCCAATTATGGTTCCTGCGATTGGTGTTTGTGACGGTATTGCAATGGGACATGAAGGTATGAAATATTCGCTGCCTAGCCGTGAACTGATTGCAGACAGTGTTGAGACGATGGCAAAGGCACATCAGTTTGATGGTCTGGTTCTCGTACCGAACTGCGATAAAATCGTTCCGGGTATGGTGATGGCTGCATGCCGAATCAATATTCCATCCGTTGTATGTTCCGGAGGACCGATGATGAGCGGTCTTGTAAACGGAGAAGAGACTTCACTCTCGAAGATGTTCGAAGCCGTTGGATCCCGTAAAGCTGGAATTATCGACGATGAAGGTCTGCGTGCGTTTGAAGAAAACGTATGCCCAGGCTGTGGCTCTTGCTCTGGTATGTATACGGCAA
>CAVFWT010000023.1:0-29964 GCA_963626305.1 bacterium
GGATAATATTATCTACATGCACGACACATCTTCAATGTCTTACAACAGAGCAACAGGAGATGGCGGTGCCATTTATCAATGGGAACAGCTTCTTGTTATGTACGATCAGTCGTGTATTCATCACAATAGAGCGAATGGTAACGGCGGCGGAGTTATGGCAGGAAACTATGGTATCCAGCAAGAAGGCGGTGTTATCCGCGATAATTACGCAGGCAAGAGTGGCGGAGGTGTGTATAACCAATCTCGTACTAGGAGCAAATTCGAAGCTGGTATGATGTATGACAATCAGGCTGCGAAGGCAGGAGACGATATTTATTGTGGAAAAGATTGGGAAACATTGTATGCGACGCAGGCAAATCGAATGTACAATGATGGCGACAGCCAACAGCTCGGAACGGTCAGCGTGCAAGCTATTGATGGTTACCATGAAATTTCCGATGAGAAAATTTCTGTTCCATATTACGGATGGTTTATCGATGTCAAACCAGAGGATTCAACTCGCTATAAAAATATCAAGGAAAGCGAACTCGTATCAGAAGAAAACGATAACATTGCATTCCTCGCCGGCGGAATGCGGGAAACTGGGGGGAAAGCAATCTGGTACGGCGTGCTCCTTGCTTATGATGCAAATTACACCGGTTCTACCGAGTATCAGTATGACGAACAAGCATATACACCTACATCCGAGGCAACGGTATTATCTAACATGTTCGAACGCGATGGATACACCTTCGCTGGCTGGAACACAAAAGCGGATGGTACTGGTGTAAGTTATGCTCCAAATAGCAGAATTGTAATGGACAAAAGCCAGGTTTTGTATGCTCAGTGGGAGAAAGAAACCCCAGAAAAGAAGGATACAGATAACGATGACTCAAGCGATAATTCCTCGAATAATTCGAAGAAGCACGCAAATTCGGATGATCAAGTCACGGAAAATGAATCGGAAATTCCTTCGACAGGAGATTTCGGGATCGACTTCTGGTGTACGCTTGCAGGTCTTGGCGTACTTGCGTTGAGTGGACTGCTACTGGCAAGAAGAAAGCAGGAAATCCACAAAAGGTTCTAAGTAAATCTGAGTTGGTATAATGTCAAATCGGAGTTTTAAGGTCCCAAAACCCATATTGAAAATAAGAAAAAAAGGACGCTTCGGCGTCCTTTTTCGGTGGCCGAAAATGTGATATTATAACCGTATCTGTTTTTAGAGAAAGGAGAACCCAAATGGAAAGAATTGCAAGCTTTTCAGTGGATCACGACACGCTGGAGAAGGGAATGTATGTTTCTCGAATCGATGGCGATGTGATCACTTATGATATTCGAATGAAGAAACCGAATCAGGGAGATTATCTGAACAACGGAGGCATGCACACCTTCGAGCACCTCTTCGCGACTTATGCACGCAACAGTGCACTTTCGGATTCCGTAGTCTACGTGGGCCCGATGGGATGTCGTACCGGTTTCTATTTCTTGGTTCGCGACACGATGAGCCATGAGCAGGCACTCAATCTGGTAAAAGAATCTTTCGAGTTCGTCCGAGATTTCGAGGGAGAAATTCCAGGTGCGAAGCGCAATGAGTGTGGCAACTATTTGGAGCACGATTTGCCACAGGCAAAAGAAATCGCAATTGACATGCTCAAGGTGCTCGAGAATTGGACACCAGAAAGGATGGATTATAGCTATGGAAAATAAGAAGCCGATTGGCGTCATCTGTGCGCTGGAGTCCGAGCTGAACGATTTGCTGGAGAACCTGGAAGACCGCAAAGATATCACGCACTACGGATATACATTCTATCAGGGACATTTCAGCGGAACGCCGGCGGTGCTCGTGCAATGCGGTATCGGCAAAGTCAACGCAGCAAGAGGAACACAGATGGTGCTCGATTACTTTGAGCCGGCTTGCATAGTGAACAGCGGAATTGCAGGCGGAACCGCACCGGGACTTTCTGTGGGTGATGTAATCATCGGAACGGATCTGGTACATCATGACTTCGACGGAACCGCTTGTGGTTATGTAATGGGATATATGTTCACCGGAGAAGATGGCAATCAGCCAACTGTTTTTACCGCAGATTCGAAAATCGTTGATGCGTTGGAAGCTTCCGCAAAGAAGGTTGCGCCAGAGAGAGGCATTCGTCGCGGTCGTATTGCTACGGGTGATCAGTTCATCTCCAGCACCGAGCAGAAAAATCGGATTCACTCGCAGTTCAACGCAACTTGTGCTGAGATGGAAAGTGGCGCAATCGCTCAGACCTGCCATTATGCGAACGTGCCCTTCGGCATCATTCGCGTAATCTCGGATCTCGCCGACGGATCGGCAGCAGAGTCCTTCGATACGTTTGAGAAAGAGACGGCAGATTTGTCCGCAGCAGTATTGCTGGATTTCCTGCACAGCGTTGAATAGGCATGATATTTGCTGAGCAACTGCATTAATCGCACAAATTATAACACAAAGAAATAATTACCGAACACGCCGCCCCTGCGGAAGGCGATTTCTGGTAAAAAGAGAGTGAGCTATAGGCTGAGCCTATAGCTCACTCTTTATTTTTTCACATTGACGGGGAAGCTGTTGAAGTGTATTATAATGCTATCAAGCAACCAAGCTACTAACTAAGTAGGCAAAAGCTTGAAAACGAATAATCAAAGGAGATTATCATGGAAAGACATTATTTTGAAAAACTCGTCAGAGAAAACTTCCGGTTTGGACGAATGTGTATGATGCACATCGAGAACAACCGTTGTTGCCGCTAGGCGGCAGATATATTTAGAATTTAAGATTTAGAAATAAAGGAGAAATTATCATGGCTAACAACAATTACAAATTCGAAACACTTCAGCTTCACGTAGGACAGGAACAGCCGGATCCGGCAAGCGATGCAAGAGCCGTTCCAATTTATGCAACTACTTCTTATGTATTCCATAACAGTCAGCACGCAGCCGATCGCTTCGGCTTGGCAGATGCAGGAAATATCTACGGAAGATTGACCAACTCCACACAGGGCGTGTTCGAAGACAGAATCGCAGCACTGGAAGGAGGCGTCGCTGGTCTGGCAGTTGCATCGGGTGCAGCAGCAATCACATACACCGTCCAGGCATTGGCAAAACAGGGCGAACACATCGTTGCTCAGAAGACTATCTATGGTGGAAGTGTTAATCTGCTCGAGCACACACTGCCACTGTACGGAATCGACAGCACACTGGTAGACGTACACAAGCTGGATGAAGTAGAAGCAGCAATTCAGCCGAACACAAAGGCAATTTACATCGAGACCTTGGGCAATCCGAACAGCGATATTCCGGACATCGAAGCATTGGCAGAAATCGCTCACAAACACGGACTGCCACTGGTAATCGATAACACATTCGGAACACCTTACCTGATTCGTCCGATTGAACACGGCGCAGACATCGTTGTTCACTCTGCAACGAAGTTCATCGGTGGTCATGGAACAACCCTAGGTGGCGTAATCGTTGATGGCGGAACTTTCGACTGGGCTGCATCCGGACGTTATCCTTGGATTTCGGAACCGAACCCAAGTTATCACGGCGTGAAGTTCACCGAAGCCGCAGGTCCGGCAGCGTTCGCAACATATGTTCGTGCAATTTTGCTGAGAGATACCGGTGCGACAATTTCTCCTTTCGCTGCATTCCTGCTCCTGCAGGGCACAGAAACCCTGTCTCTCCGTATTGAAAGACATGTGGAGAACACCAAGAAAGTTATCGAGTATCTGCTGAACAATCCGAAGGTAGAGAGAGTCAATCACCCATCTCTGCCAGATCATCCAGATCACGCGCTCTATGAGAGATACTTCCCGAACGGCGGCGCATCCATCTTCACCTTCCAGATTAAGGGTGGTAAGGAAGAAGCATTCAAGTTCATCGACAATCTGGAAATCTTCTCGCTGCTGGCAAACGTCGCTGACGTAAAGTCGCTGGTTATCCACCCAGCAACCACCACGCATTCCCAAATGACTGAAGAGGAACTCAAGGATGCTGGAATTGAAGAGAACACCATCCGTCTCTCCATCGGCACCGAGCACATCGATGATATCATTGCAGACCTGGAGAAAGGATTCGCAGCTGTATAAAATTGTTTCGTAAAAAGGCATAAGAAACACTGGGAAGGCTGTCATCAGTCTTCCCAGTTATAGTAAATTGTATTCATTACACGAAAAAAGGTGTATTATTGTTGTAGTAGTTGTAGAATATTATCGTAATCGCATTCTGCAATTACGAATCAACGATAAGACATGAAGATTAGACTTGAACAGCTAGGCAAATCGCAGAAAGGAAATAAGACAATGGCTAAAGTATATACATCCGCAGATCAATTGGTAGGTGGCACACCACTTCTGGAACTGACGAATCTGGAGAAGGAACTGGGACTCAAGGCGCGAATCCTCGCAAAGCTTGAGTATCTCAACCCGGCTGGTTCCGTCAAGGATCGTATCGCAAAGAGAATGATTGAAGATGCGGAAGCAAGAGGCGATCTCAAGGAAGGTTCGGTAATCATCGAACCAACTTCCGGAAATACCGGAATCGGTCTCGCGTCCATCGCAGCAGCAAAGGGCTACCGAATCATCATCGTAATGCCGGAGACCATGTCGGTAGAACGCCGTCAGCTGATGAAAGCATATGGCGCAGAGCTCGTTCTGACTGATGGCGCAAAGGGCATGAAAGGTGCCATCGCGAAGGCCAATGAGCTTGCTGCTGAGACACCGGGGGCGTACGTTCCGGGTCAGTTCGTCAACCCATCGAACCCAGCTGCACACAGAGAGACCACCGGCCCAGAAATCTACGAAGACACGGACGGCGAAGTAGACTTCTTCGTTGCAGGTGTTGGTACTGGTGGTACACTGACTGGCGTCGGTGAATATCTGAAGAGCAAGAAACCAGAGGTAAAAGTAGTTGCCGTAGAACCAGAGACTTCCGCAGTGCTCTCCACTGGTGTTGCTGGTGCTCACAAGATTCAGGGCATTGGCGCAGGCTTCGTGCCAGAAGTCCTGAATACGAAGGTTTACGACGAAATCTTGCCAATCAGCAACGAAGATTCTTTCGAATACGGCAAGAAAGTTGGAAAGAGCGAGGGCGTTCTGGTTGGAATTTCTTCCGGTGCAGCCGTTGCAGCAGCTGTACAGCTGGCAAAGAGACCAGAGAACGAAGGCAAGACGATTGTTGTTCTGCTTCCAGACACCGGCGACAGATATTTGTCCACGGCACTGTTTGCCGAATAAGTTGGATTTAATGTATAGAGGGGGATACGCATAATGTTGGTATCGACGAAAGGGAGATATGCACTTCGCGTAATTATTGATTTGGCGGAACACTACAATGGATCTTATATTCCGATGAAAGATGTTGCGGCTCGTCAAGGCATATCGCTCAAGTATGTCACGAAGATTATGCCATCTCTGACCGAAGCGAAGCTCGTAGAAGGCGTTCATGGCAAAGGCGGCGGATATCGTTTGATGAAAGATCCGCAGGACTGCACGGTAGGAGAAATTCTTCGATTGGCGGAAGGCAGCATTCGGCCACTCAATTGCCCGGAACTCTGTTCGGAACCTTGCAATCAGGTTGCCGAGTGCCGCACGCTGAGCATGTGGAAGGAATTGGATCACATCATTTCGGATTATCTGGACAGTGTTACAATTGCGGACCTGATGAAGCGCGACTTCGCCGATAACTATGTAATTTAAATTAGTCGTTTTTAAGTCAACCATCGATATTACAAATTATGGCATAAATACCCTCCTGTAGCGGACTCGGACGAGCCTGCGCAGGAGGATATTCTTTTACCTGAAATTCATTGTTGATTGGGGTGCTCCGTGATATTATTAAATTGGTAAATTTTGAGATATCAGGAATTTGGACAGGAGAGAAATGACGAACAAGACGCGACGCGGAATTACAATTGTCATCGTATTGCTGATTGCAACGATGCTGGCGACGTTCATACTGTACAACAAGAGCTTTCGCCAGGCGGATGCAAACAGCAGTGCTTCGAAGAAAGTGCAGAAAGAGAATGTCCTGTCTGACTGGGAATATACGAAGGATGATGTGAAGCTCGGCAGCGATGCGAAGTACCGTGAAATGATGGTCGAGGACTCGGCGTGTCAATACCGGGTGCTTGTCAATGTGGCGCGTGAGGACGATGGAGACACGATGGTCATCTACTCCGACCGCCAGAATAAAGATTACCAATCGGCAGTGAAATCTGTGGCGAAGCTCCTCCGTAAGAAGGGGTTTTCGGTGCACGTGAAGAAAGGAACGATGACACAAATTAAGGCGTATGTGCATGCGGGTCATTATGGGTTCTTCTTGATGAGTAAAGAGAAACTGGATGGAGAGAATCAGTCTGAACTTCAGAATGACACCCAGAGCGATGCTCCGAGTAGAGCAGAGAACTTGAGTGGAAGCAACAAGAAGAATGGAAAGGAGACCGCATGATACGGAAAATCAATCACTATTTGGCATGTGCGGTTGCTCTGTTGTTAGTCGTGCACGCCTTTATGGCGCTCCTAGTTGTACTCGGACTCAGCACATTTTCCTTCTATCAACTGCCTAAAATCCTCTTTGTACTGGTTGTCCTGCATGGCATCTTAGGTGTGATTTCTACATTGCCAGCTTTGCGGAGTGGCTTGCGGATGGGGAGATGGTACATCGTGCAGAATAAAGAATATTGGATTAAAAGATTTTCGGGCATCGCAATTGCACTGCTGTTGCTGTTTCACACATCTGCTTATCTGGTCGTTGTGAATGGAACGTATTTCCTGCAAGAATTTACATTCCTCCGGATGGCATCGCAGATTCTCTTTCTGCTTGCCATTTTCATCCATCTCGGCGTCAGCGTCAAATCTACATTGATTGCCCAAGGAACTCTTCGCCTCAAGAACCGTTCGTTTGACTTTATGCTTGTGCTGTCCGTCATCACATTAATCCTCGCAGGTGGAATTATCGCCTATTATATACAATGGCAGTTCTGACATGAATCGCCGAATTTGGTATTGAAAAATGAGTAACAGAATAATTATCATCGGTTCCGGGGCAGCTGGACTCAGTGCAGCACTGGAACTGGCCAAAAATAAAATCGAAAGTATCCTGGTTTCCGACATGCCTTCCGAACGGTCGCAATCGGTAATGGCGGAAGGTGGCATCAATGCTTCGTTTACCAGTGAAACGGATTCTCCGGAGCTGCATGCCGAAGAAACGCGAAAGGCTGGAAGAAACATTGCTGATGCAGAGGCAATTCTCGGCATGACGAAGGCATCGCAGCACATCATCGAGGACTTGTTCGATGCGGGGATGTCCTTCTCCTTGAACGAAGAAGGCGTACCAGCAGTAAGACCGTTCGGTGGACAGTCGGTTCCAAGGACATATTATGCCGCGACCAACACGGGAAAGCAGCTGATGCATACCCTCGTCGATCAAGTGCGCCGCTACGAAGCTGACGGCACGATTCACCGAATGACGGGCTGGGTATTCCGCCAGCTTTTGCATCGCGAGAACGCTGCATACGGATGCATTGTGACGAACGTTCACACTGGGGAGGAGCAGGTCCTTCACGGCAAGATGATTATTGCATCTGGCGGACTCGGGGGTATGTTCGGAAATGCGACGGGTTCGGTAGCAAATCGTGGCACAGTATCTGCGAATTTATTTGCATCCGGGGTTCGTTTCTCTAATGGAGAATTTATTCAGTATCATCCGACCACGGCTCCGCTTCGGGGTAAAAATATGCTCATCTCGGAAGCAGTGCGCGGTGAAGGCGGAAGGCTGCTCGTGATGCGAGATGGGAAACCGTATTATTTTATGGAAGATCGATATCCGGAACGCGGAAATTTGATGCCGCGTGACGTTATTGCGCGCGAGGAACATATGCTCCAACGTGAAGGGTATGAGATATATTTGGATATGCGGCATCTAGATTCGAAGGTTCGAGAAGAGAAATTGCAAGGTGTTATGGAAGATTGCCGGCAATTCCTAGGGCTGGATCCCGAAACAGAACTCATTCCGGTGGAACCGGGAATCCATTACTTTATAGGTGGAATCTGGACGGACCGAAATCACCGAACCTCGATGCGGAATCTCTATGCGGCTGGCGAATGTGCGAGTCAGTACCATGGAGCGAATCGTCTTGGGGGAAATTCCCTGTTGGATACGCTCTATGCCGGTAGCGTTGCTGCAAAATCAGCAATGGAGGATACGCCAATGACAGACAATGAGCCGATAGAGGATGATGCACCAACCTTGGGAGCACAGAATCTCGATGTCAATGAGGGGGAAAAGGAAACCATTCGCGATTGTCCCGGAAGTTATGTCAGAAAATGGAAACGCATGAGCCAGATTCTGCGCAAGGGACTGTGTATTTTGCGAGATGAAGAGAACCTGAATCAGTCCATTCGAGAGATTGAAGCACTTCGGGCAGAACTGGGGCACGAGACGGATTCTGCTGCAATGAATTATGAAAATCAGTCGCTGAGAGAGTGCTGTTTGCTCGGAGAAATGCTCCTCCGAAGTGCAGAAGCCCGGAAAGAAAGCCGAGGCGCACATGTTCGCAGTGACTATCCGGAAGAGCGAGAAGAATTTGAGAAAATTTCTTTGACGCATTACGAGAACGGAGAAATTCAGATTGATTTTCGGAAAGCAGGTGAAGAATATGGAAATTAATATTCTTGTTCGCCGGCAGGCTTCTCCGAAAAATGCACCGTACATGCAGGAGTTTCATTACTCTGGGGATGGGAATCTGACCGTTGCGAATTGGCTGACGGAAATCAACCAAGCGGAAGCATGTGCAGATCGTATTGGCTGGGAATGTGGATGCATGGAAGCCAAATGCGGTGCCTGTGCGATGCGCATCAACGGAAATCCGATGCTGGCGTGCAAATTCTTTTTGAAAGAAGCAGAGAAGGAAGGCACAATTACGCTGGAGCCGCTTTCGAAATTCCCGCTGGTCAAAGATTTGATTGTGGACCGTAGCAGCATATTCGAGATGCTGACGGAAATGAAAATATGGATGGATGAAAAGACTCAGACGTCCTTCGATTGGAACCGTGAACTTCAATACAAAGCCGGTCAGTGCTTGCGGTGTGGTTGCTGCCTGGAGGTGTGCCCGAATTTTATGGCGGGTACTTCATTCGGCGGTGCGGCGGCGCTGGTGGGCGCGTATAAAGCACTGGAGCAGAATGCACGAGATTCTCATCGGAAAGAGATGCGGAAGATGTACATGAAATCGTTCTACAATTACTGTGGGCAATCGCTTTCGTGCCGAGACGTGTGCCCGAAAAAATTGCCATTGGATGAGATCCAAGCTCGCGTGAATAGTCATCGATAATAAAACGCATCCGCTCGTTGAATTGGTAATGAACTCAAATCGAGCTGGATATAGTGAATATTTGATACTGGATAGCCAATAATGAATAACCAAAGATAGATGATGAGTTGGAAGGAGATTACTTATGCCACATTGTCTAACGTTAAAAAAATCGAATTGTAAGAATTGCTACAAATGCATCCGTCATTGCCCGGTGAAGGCGATTCGTTTCTCGGGTGATCAGGCGCACATCATTGCCGATGAGTGCATCCTGTGCGGTAAATGCTTCGTAGTCTGTCCCCAGAATGCGAAAGAAATTGTCAGCGAAGTGGAGAAGGCAAAGGTCTTGATTCAGAGTGGGGATCCGGTCGTTGTCAGCATGGCACCGTCCTTTATCGCGAATTACGATGGCGTTGGTATTGAATCTATGCGCGAAGGACTCAAGAAACTCGGATTCTATGATGTGGAAGAAACCGCAATCGGTGCAACACTGGTCAAGAAGGATTATGAACGCCTGGTTTTCGAGAAGCAGCGATCGGTCATCCTGTCTTCTGCCTGTCCAAGCGTCAACCTGCTCATTCAGAAACATTATCCAGAATTAATCAAGTATCTCGCCGATACTCTTTCACCGATGCAGGCGCATTGTGTGGATATTAAGAAACGAATTCCGAATGCGAAGACTGTGTTTGTTGGACCTTGCGTCGCAAAGAAAGATGAAGCCCAGCGTTATACAGGAATCGTTGATGCTGCCTTGACATTCGAGGAATTGGGCCAGTGGTTGAGTGAGGAGAACATCGAGCTCGAGAAGAAGATGGACTCGAATCCCAAGAGCCGTGCAAGATTGTTCCCGACAGCAGGCGGAATTATCAAGACGATGGAGAAAGACGACCCGGAATACGATTACATCGCAATCGATGGCGTCGATAATTGCATTGCAACCCTGGAAGATATCGCGCAGGGAAATGTCGATAAATGTTTCATCGAAATGTCGGCTTGCAGTGGCGGCTGTGTGAATGGCCCGGTAATGGAGAAGTATCATCCAAGTTACGTTCGCGGTTATCAAGCGGTGGCTCGCTATGCAGGGCAGGAAGACTTCCCGGTAGAACCGATGGAAATCAGCGAAATATCCCACCGATATGAAATTCTTGCCGGTATGAAGGATATCCCGAATGAAAGAAAGATTCAAGAAATCCTCGCGAAGATGGGTAAAAGAAAACCGAGTGACGAACTCAATTGCGGTACTTGCGGATATGAAACATGCCGTGAGAAAGCGATTGCAATCTATCAAGGTAAAGCCGAAATCGAGATGTGCTTGCCGTTCCTCAAGGAGAAAGCAGAGAACTTCTCAAACATCATCTTCGATAACACGCCGAACGGCTTGATTGTCTTGAATGAACGTCTGGAAATTCAGCAGATTAATCCATCCGCCTGTCGCATTATGAATATCCGCAGACCGGCAGATGTCCTAGGCGCACAGATTGTGACGGTACTGGATCCGAAGCCGTTCCTCGATGTGTTAGAGACGCGAAAGGCTGTATTCCAGTGTGCATATCTGGCAGAGTACGACCGCTACGTAGAAGAACAGGTTCTGTATGATCAGAGCTATCACATGCTCTTCTGCCTCTTAGAAGATGTCAGCGATGAAGCGGCAGAGCGAGAGAAGAAAGCGGAGATGCGGAGACAGACAACCGAAATCGCGGATAAGGTGGTTGAGAAGCAGATGCGTATCGTTCAGGACATCGCATCCTTGCTCGGTGAGACTGCAGCAGAAACCAAAATTGCGCTAACCAACCTGAAGGAGTCCATGAACAATGAATGATTTGAGTGTTGATATCGGATATAAGAGCATTAATCACTATGGAGAATATCTATGCGGCGACCATGTAGACGTCGTTCAGCAGGAGAACAGTGCATCCAAAGTTGTCGTGCTGGCAGATGGACTGAAAAGTGGCGTGAAAGCCAGCATCTTGTCTACGTTGACGTCGAAAATTATTTCGACGATGATGGCGCACGGCTTATCCTTGGAAGAATGTGTACATACTATCGCTGCCACTTTGCCGATTAGTTCAGAGTATGGTGTGGCGTATTCTACTTTTACCATCATGCATATCATTGAGAATGAAACCATGAACTTGATTCAATACGACAACCCGATGGTTATCATGATTCGCAATTTTCAGGTGGTGGATTACCCGAAAGTGGAGAGTGTCATTGATGGTAAGAAAATCTATCGCTCGGTGATTCCGCTGGAGGAAAATGATATTTTTATCGCCATGAGTGACGGCTGCCCGGGCGCAAACGATACGCTGTCGTACAACAAGAATTGGACGGATAAGGATATCGGTAAATTCATGGAGACGATTTCGCCAATCGGTTACACGGCGAAGACCCTGGCGTCGATTCTCATTGAAGAATGCAACAAGCTATACGGCGGAAAGCCAATCGACGACACGACGGCGTGTGTTGTGCGCATGATCAAACGAATGCAAGTGAACGTTATTTTCGGACCACCGGCAAACCCAGACGATTGTGACCGAATGATGTCGCTCTTCTTCTCGAAAGCGGGTAAGCATATTGTCTGTGGCGGAACCACAGCATCAATCGCAGCGAATTACTTGGGCAAGCCTATTACGATGAAACGGCAACATAATATCAAGGGTGCGCCTCCCATGTCGGAAATTGAGGGCGTTGACCTCGTCACAGAAGGAGTCGTAACCATCGACAAAGTTCTTAAGTATGCCAAGGAGTACATCGGCCGCGACGAATCTTACATCGAGTGGAGTGTGCAACACGACGCATCTGCGCTGATTAGCCGCATGCTATTCGAAGAGGCGACAGACATTAACTTCTTCGTCGGCCGTGCCGTTAACCCGGCACATCAGGACGTTGCCATCAACTTTAACGTAAAGATGTCGCTGGCAGAAGAACTCTGCAACTGCTTGCGTAAGATGGGAAAGAATGTAAAAATAAGTTACTTCTAGCACAAGTTATCGAGGAGGAATAACATAGCGTGAATCAGATTTCGATGTTTGATAACATGGACAATACGGCAAATGAGCCGCTGGCAGAACGGCTTCGTCCACGGACACTCGACGAGTTCGTGGGGCAGAAGCACCTGCTCGGCAAGGGAAAAGTGCTCTACAACTTAATCCAGAATGATCAAGTGAGCTCCATGATCTTCTGGGGGCCTCCGGGCGTCGGGAAGACCACCCTGGCGAAAATCATTGCCAATACCACGCAGTCTCGGTTCATCACCTTTAGTGCGGTGACCAGCGGGATTAAAGAAATCCGTCAGGTCATGCAGGAAGCGGAGCAGACTCGGAAAATGGGGGAACGGACAATTGTTTTTATCGATGAAATTCACCGTTTCAACAAGGCACAGCAAGATGCGTTCTTGCCGTTCGTGGAGAAAGGCAGCATCATCTTAATCGGTGCGACGACGGAAAATCCATCGTTCGAGGTGAACGGCGCGTTGCTGTCACGCTGCAAGGTATTCGTACTCCAGGCACTGAAGAAGGAAGACCTTGTGGGACTTCTTCGCCGTGCCATCACGGATCCGCGCGGTTTTGGCGATAAAGACGTGCGCATTACCGATGAGATGCTCGGTGCTTTGGCGGTTTTCTCGGGTGGTGATGCACGCTCTGCGTTATCGACGCTCGAGATGTTAATCCTGAATGGCGATTACTACACGACTGAAGATGGACGTCAGCAAATTACCGTGAGCCAAGATACCTTCGAGCAGTGCACTTCCAAAAAAATGCTGCTCTACGACAAGGATGGCGAGGAACATTACAATTTGATTTCGGCACTCCACAAATCGATGCGAAATTCCGACACGGATGCGGCACTATATTGGCTTGCTCGGATGCTCGAGGCAGGTGAGGATCCCCTCTACATCGCAAGACGGGTGACGCGATTTGCGGCGGAAGACGTGGGACTCGCAGATCCGAGAGCGTTGGAAATTGCGATTGCCGCATATCAGGCGTGTCATTTTATCGGAATGCCGGAGTGTTCTGTACACTTGACAGAAGCTGTTGTCTATATGGCACTCGCGCCGAAATCGAATGCGATGGAGTCGGCGTACTTTGCGGCACGGGATGATGCGAAACAGCATCTTCAGGAGCCTGTTCCGCTGCACATACGAAATGCGCCGACGAAATTGATGCAGGAGCTTGACTACGGCAAAGGATATAAGTATGCGCATGACTTTGAAGAGAAAGTTACTGCAATGAAATGTATGCCGGATTCCCTGGAAGGAAAGCAGTACTACAATCCGACGGACCAGGGAATGGAATCTCGCTTCAAAGAACGCTATAATAACATCAAAAAATGGAAGGAAGAACATAGGAAATGAGCAATATGACACTTTTATCCCTGGCAGCACTGTTGCCACCACTGATTTTACTTATTTTGATCTATCGAATGGACAAAGTAGAGAAAGAACCGAAAGGGTTAATCATTAAATTGGTTATCCTTGGTGCGGCATCCACGATTTTGGGAATCATACTGGAAGTTCTCTCTGGTCATTTGATTGGTGCTGCATTGACGTCTGGAACCGTTTTATATGATGCGGTTCAATATTTCTTGGGTGTTGCACTGATGGAAGAGTTCTCGAAATATGTATTCTTAAAGAAAAGCACCTGGAAACATCCGGCATTCGATTATACGTTCGATGGCGTTGTATATGCCGTCTCCGTTTCGCTGGGATTTGCTGCGCTTGAGAATTTCTTCTACGTTAAGGAGCTCGGCCTGAAAGTTGCAGGGTTCCGTGCGGTAACATCAATTCCGGGACATTGCATTTTTGCCATCTTCATGGGTATTAGTTACGGTCTGGCAAAGAAAGCCGAGGCTCAGGGCAAAATGGCAGAAAAACACGCACATTTGGTAGCCGCGATTTTGGTACCGACATTAATCCATGGGTTCTATGATTTTGTGGCATCCCAGGGAACAATGTTCTTTGTTGTCGTATTCTTTGCATTCTTGGCAATCCTGTACGTAGTTGCCTTCTTGAGACTCCGAAAGTCAGAGAGAAAAGATGTTCGAATTTTTGATGATTCAGAAGTTGTACCGGAAGTGACATCAGTAATGGAAGAGGAAACAACACCGGAGTCTGTTGCAGATAAAACTGAAAATTAAGTTTTCAAATTATAATAAATAAATGATTACACACAATTAATTCGAGTTATCAAACAGATGTGGAGAAGCGGCCTTCGGCCGCTTTTTCATATAGCCAAAAAAATCACGCTATGATATAATCATAATTGAAAACTATAAAATTTGTGTAAAGTTCATAAGAAGAAATACTAGGAAGGAATAGCTTGTATTCATGAGTGATATTGAGATTAGAGAATTATTTAGAAACAAAGAGAAATATGGCGATCAGGAAGTAACCGTCTATGGATGGGTTCGTGGCAATCGTGCCTCCAATCAGTTCGGATTCCTGTCGATTAACGATGGTACTTTTTTTACCCCACTCCAAGTAGTCTATGAAGCCGAAAACCTGGAGAATTTCGCAGAAATTTCCAAGCTCCATCTGGCAGCTGGGGTCAAAGTCGTCGGAACGGTTGTGCTGACACCGGAAGCAAAACAGCCAATGGAAATCAAGGCAAAAGCAATTACGGTGGAAGCCGATTCTCAGGCGGATTATCCGCTTCAGAAGAAACGCCACACGATGGAGTTCATGCGCGAAATTGCACACCTGAGACCGAGAAGTAACACTTTCTCTGCGGTATATAGAGTGCGTAGTGTGGTAGCGTATGCCATTCACAAATTCTTCCAGGATCAGAATTTCGTCTATGTTCATGCACCAATCATCACGGGTAGTGATGCTGAGGGAGCAGGCGAGATGTTCCAGGTAACGACATTGGATCAGGAGAATCTGCCGAGAACAGAGGATGGAAAGATTGATTATTCCCAGGATTTCTTCGGTAAGGAAACCAACCTGACCGTATCCGGACAGCTGGAAGCTGAAGCTTTTGCGTTGGCATTCCGCAACGTCTACACGTTTGGTCCGACCTTCCGTGCAGAGAACTCCAATACCGCAAGACATGCGTCGGAGTTCTGGATGATTGAGCCGGAAATTGCGTTTGCAGATTTGACGGATGACATGGATCTTGCGGAAGCGATGGTCAAATATATTATTACTTATACACTGGAGAATGCACCGGAAGAGATGGCGTTCTTCAATCAGTTTATCGATAAGGGATTGCTGGAGAGACTCGATCATATCGTGAACTCTGCTTTTGAGCGCGTTACATATACTGAAGCAGTGGAGATTCTTCAGAAGTCTGGCAAAGAGTTCCAGTATCCAGTGGAATGGGGTCTCGAACTGCAGACAGAACATGAGCGTTATCTGACCGAAGAAGTGTATAAGAAACCAATCTTTGTTACGGATTATCCGAAGGATTGCAAAGCGTTCTACATGCGTCTCAACGATGACGGAAAGACGGTTGCTGCATGCGACATGCTCGTTCCGGGTGTTGGCGAGATTATCGGCGGAAGCCAGAGAGAAGAACGCCTTGATGTGCTGCAAGCTCGCATGAAGGAGCTGGGCATCAGCGAGAAAGGTTACGAATGGTACTTGGATCTTCGCCGTTACGGCGGCGTGAAGCATGCGGGTTATGGCCTCGGTTTCGAACGAATGATTATGTACCTGACGGGTATGAGCAATATCCGCGACGTGCTGCCTTTCCCAAGAACTCCAAAGAGTGCGGAGTTCTAACCGATTGCTTTTGGCATCTTAAATACCTGTATAATTGGATGCCATTAGGCTATTTAATTTGAACCAAACATTCCACTGTGTTGCATGGAATGAAATATATGGTTAATTACAGGAGGATACTATGAAAGGTTATTCAAGTGACAAAATCAGAAACGTTGTACTGCTAGGACATGGAGGATGCGGTAAGACGACCTTTCTGGAGGCGGCATTGCTAGCAACAAAAGCTGTAAGCCGCATGGGTAAAGTGGAAGACGGAAACACCGTATCGGATTACGACAAGATGGAAATCGAGAAGAAGTATTCCATCAACACGACGATGGTTCCAGTTGAGTACAATGGTTACAAGTACAATTTCTTGGATACACCTGGATTTTTTGACTTTGTCGGCGAAGTGGATTCGGCGATGAGTACCGCCGGAGCAGCCATTATCATGGTAGATGCCTCCGAGGGAATTCAGGTAGGAACTGAGAAGGCGTGGGAATTGTGCAGTGAGCTGAATACACCTAAATTCATGGTCCTCACCAAAATAGATAAAGAGAATGTTGACTGTGATGCACTGATCGAGAAGATTCGTGAGAAGTTCGGAAATTCTGTAACTACCGACGAAGATGAAGATGCGCTTCGCGAAGCAGTTGCTGGAACCGATGAAGCCCTGATGGAGAAGTTCTTCAACGATGAACCTTTCACCGAAGAAGAATTCACCAATGGCCTGATGAGTGGTATTGCAAATGGTGATATCGTTCCAATCATCAAAGCATCCAGCGTTACGGGTGCTGGAATGGATGAGGTTCTACGTTCCATCGCACGTTATGTTCCAACCCCATCGAAGCATGCGCCATACATCGCAACCAATAGCGATGATGAAGAAGTGGAAATCGTGACCGAAGTGAATGCAGATCCAGTTCTCTACGTATTCAAGACAATTGCCGATCCGTTCATGGGCAAGATTTCTTATGCAAAGGTTCTTTCCGGTACGGTAAAAGCAGGACAGGAACTCTACAATCCTCGTACGCAGAAAACGGAGAAACTCGGCTCCATGTTCTTCGTCAGAGGCAAACACCAAGAGCCAACTACAGAAGTTATTGCGGGCGATATGTTCGCACTGGCAAAGCTTCAGCATACAAAGACCGGCGATACACTTTGCCTGAAGAGCAAAGCTGTCCAGCTTCCTGGAATTCAGTTCCCGAAGCCTAATTACTTCATCGCCGTAGAAGCTGCGGACAAGAATGACGAAGAGAAGATGGCACAGGGACTGCACAAGCTGATGGAAGAAGATCCATCCTTCGTACTCGAAAGAAATACAGAGACACATCAGACTCTTCTCGGTGGTCAAGGAGATATCCAGATTGGCATCATCCGTTCGAAGCTCAAAGAGAGATACGGCGTATCAGTTAACGTCATCCCTCAGAAAATCGCTTATCGTGAGACAATTAAGGGCACTGCAGAAGTTCAGGGTAAACACAAGAAGCAATCTGGTGGTGCTGGTCAGTACGGTGATGTATGGATTCGATTCTCCCCATCCCAGGAGAACTTCGAATTCTCCGAGGAACTGTTCGGTGGATCCGTTCCGAAGAACTACGTTCCAGCGGTAGAAAAAGGACTGCAGGAATGCATGGAGAAAGGTCCGCTGGCAGGATGCAAAGTTCAGAATGTCAAAGCCGTTCTCTATGATGGCTCTTACCATGACGTAGATTCCAATGAAGTATCCTTCAAGATTGCCGCTTCCTTGGCATTCAAGAAAGGCATTGTTGCAGCAAATCCTTGCTTGCTCGAGCCAATCATGAAGCTTGAAATTACCGTTCCGGAGAAGTACACTGGTGATGTGATGGGCGACATGAATAAGAGAAGAGGCCGTATTCTGGGTATGGAACCAGCTGACAATGGCAAGACCACACTCGTTGCAGAGGCACCGCAGTCGGAACTCTTCGATTATGCGATTGTGCTTAGAGCGATGACACAGGCAAGAGGTTCCTTCACCGTAGAATTCGCGAAGTATGAAGAACTTCCAACTCACCTGGCAGAGAAGGTAATCGCTGCTCACAAGGAAGAAGTAGAGAAAGAGCACAAAGAACACAAATAGCAAAGTATCGTGCAGAATCAAGTGCGCGGAGATAACAGCGGAGCTCGGCGGTAGCCGGGCTCCGTTTTTCAAACAAACTAGATGTTCATGCAAATCGATATTGCGGAGTTAATATTATTCATACAAACTATGGATTCTATTTGAAGCAGTTCACTCGGATAAAAACAAACCCGATTCTCCAAAGGCTCGCGACTAATTGATAACGATAATTGTCAGAAAGGAATAAGATGGCAAAGAAAGCAAAAAGCGTATATATTTGCACGGAGTGCGGAAATGAAAGCAATGGTTGGCAAGGACAGTGCAGTTTCTGTGGTGCATGGAATACCATCGTCGAACAGAAAATAAAAGCACCGCAAGTCGATACGCAAGATAGCAGAAGAAGGGTATCTCAAGGCGCGAAGCCGCTTGTCCTGAAGAACGTTGGAACACAGAATTACAGCCGAATCCAGTCCGGCTGCGGCGAACTCGATCGCGTGCTCGGTGGCGGAATTGTCTTAGGATCATTGATTTTAATTTCTGGTGAACCGGGAATCGGAAAATCCACATTGATTGTTCAAGTTGCCAATCACATCGCACAGAAGTATGGTACGGTGCTCTATGTCAGTGGTGAGGAATCGGAGGAGCAGGTGAAGCTTCGTGCGGACCGCGTATGCGGAGAAATTTCAGATAACTTACTGATATTTCCCGAGACAAATCTAGAGAGCGTGCTCGCACAGTGCAATGAACTAAAACCTTGCTTTGTAATCATTGACTCCATTCAGACGGCTTATTCGCAAGAAGTGGATTCAATCGCAGGCAGTATTACCCAGATTCGTTCTTGTTCGAATCTCCTGATGACCTTTGCAAAGACTCAGAATGTGCCGGTCTTTATCGTGGCACATGTGACTAAGTCTGGCGAACTCGCTGGCCCAAAGACAATTGAACACATGGTGGATTGCGTGCTTCAGTTTAACGGTGCGAGGGATCAAGATCTTCGTGTGCTTCGTTCTCTCAAGAATCGTTTCGGAACGACAGAAGAAATTGGTGCATTCCGTATGGGTAGCTTTGGCATGCAAGAAGAGAAGGATTTATCGGGCAGCCTCTTGGAGAACTCGGATATTCAGGAAGAAGGATCGCTGGTTTCAGCGATATATGAAGGCAGTCGCCCGGTCTTCTTCGAAATGCAGGCCCTGGTTACACCGGCAAATGTGGGTTTCGCTCGCCGAACGGCAGTCGGTATCGACCATAATCGTTTGAACATGATTTTGGCAGTTCTGGAGAAGAAGGCAGGAATCTCTCTCTTGAATCACGATGTCTATATCAATGTAGTGGGTGGAATGAAACCGGACAGCACCGCAACGGACTTGGCGGTTGCACTAGCAATCTACAGTTCCTTCCGTGGAAAGACCGCAAAGCGTAAAACCATTGCAATTGGAGAAGTTGGCTTGACGGGAAATTTGCGTGCGGTTCGCAACGCGGAGAAAATAGCATCAGAGGCCGTTCGTCTCGGCTATGAGCGTGTGGTTCTGCCGAAGAAAAACAATACTTTTAAAATGAATGGTATTGAAATCGTGGGTGCAGAAAATTTGATGGAAGCCATTCATGTGACTTTCTAGTGGTTAAAATCATTGTTGACTAATTTGACAATGATTTACAAAGGTGATGCTTGCGGTTACTTGCGTAATTATTATTCTTTTACTTGGCGCTCAAATCCGAAACCAGAAGAAGAAATGATATTGAAGCTTCGTTTAACAGAAGATATGGCAAATGAAAAATCAAAATAAAATGCGTTGGCACATTTGTGCCAACGCATTTTATTTATTCTTTATCTGCGGGTTTCTTCACGATATCCATTTCAAACCAGAAATCGCTGCCTTGACCGACCTTGCTCTTCACACCGTAGTTTGCATTGTGCAGAACCAGAATGCCTTTGACGATGGAAAGTCCGAGTCCGGAACCTTCAATCTTACGATTGCGGTTGGCACTGGTACGGTAGTATCGTTCCCATACGTGACCGATTTCATCGGAGGCAATTCCGTCGCCGTGGTCGATGACGTCGACGCGAATCTTCTTGTTTCCAATTCGTTTCAGTTCGATGTTAATCACTTTATCCTCACCGCAATACTTCACGGCATTGGAGATGAAGTTGGAAATAACCTGTTTGATTTTATCACGGTCGCCATATACATAGGTTTCTTTGCATTTCTTGAGGTGAAGGTGGTAACCGTCTTGTTCGTTGAGAACCCGGAATGTATCGGCGATTTCTTCTGTAATATCCACGAGATTGAAAACTTCTTTATTCAGTTCGAGGCTATTTGATTGAATCTTCGACGCAGAGAGCATAT
This sequence comes from bacterium, assembly GCA_963626305.1. Taxonomy (GTDB): domain Bacteria; phylum Bacillota; class Clostridia; order Peptostreptococcales; family Anaerovoracaceae; genus Mogibacterium_A. Next base: position 20,430 of record CAVFWT010000023.1, read on the forward strand.
CGGACACTAATTTGTTCAGACGGTCTGCTTCGGTGATGATGACGTTCAAATGTTGGCGACGTTTCTCCGGATTGTCTCCAGAAATGTCGTTAATCATTTCGGCATAGGATTTAATCATGGTCAGCGGGGTCTTCAAATCGTGCGACACATTCGCAATGAGATCTCGCTGATAGAAATCCGTTTTCTGCATTTCGTAGGATGCGGTGTTCAATGCCTTTGCGAGATCTTCTGTCTCGGTGAACATACCACCGTTAAACTTGACATCGTAGTTGCCATGGCTCATCTCTACGGCATTCTTCGTGATCTCTTCAATCGGTCGTGATAATCTCTTTGCAATGAAGGAACCGAGCAATAGTGCAACGAAGAGTGCAATGATGGTAATATACCGAAGCTGAACTCTTAAGATGGAAATGGTCGATTGTACCGGATAGAGTGGTGCCACGATATATAGAATGTTATTGTCGCTTCGCTTTCCAATATATGTTGCATAAATCAGTTTGCGGTTATCGTTCTTCGTGTCGTTTGCAATCAGCGAAATTGAATTCTTATTGCTGGATTTTAATCGCTTCAAAGCCGTACTCGTCTCATAATCGTAAGACATCGTGGAAGGGCGATAATAGGAACCGCTTTCGAACACACTTGTTCCATCGATCGTATCCACGCGAATGAAGATGTCACTAGATGCGGATGCAGTGAGCGCATAATCATCGAAATCGTCGGAACCTGCTGCGAATTCTTTCTTGAGCATGGATGCAGTATTCTCTGTCTCGGATACCTTCATTTGCTCAAAGTAATGTTCCAGAAAAAACGTTTGCAGCCCCCATATCAGTACGAGTAGGGTAGCTGCAAATGTAAAGAAATACAGCAGCATCACGGTATTGATGCTGTTAAGGTCGAATTTATGCTTTCGTTCCGTTGTCCTTTTTTGATTCGTCGTATTCAAACTTGTATCCCACTCCTCTCAAAGTAACAATAAAGTTTCGATAAGGTCCCAGGTTGTTTCGGAGATTCTTGATGTGGGTGTCGATGGTTCGGTCGTCACCGAAGAAATCATATCCCCAAATGTCCGAAAGCAGCTTGTCGCGAGAGAGTGCAATGTTCTTGTTCTGAATTAAATAGAACAAGAGGTCGTACTCCTTTGGTGTCAAGTTCACACGCTCGCCGTCAACAGAGATTGTACGAGCAGCGAAGTTGACTTCCAGACCGTCGAACTTCATAACCTGTGCGTTGTTGTTATCTGCACCCGACTTGCGCTGTAGCACCGCATTGACGCGGGCCATCAGTTCTTTCGGACTGAATGGCTTCACCACATAGTCGTCAATTCCAAGCTCGAAACCGAAGAGTTTGTCATATTCTTCGCCTCGTGCAGAGAGCATGATTACCGGAATATCCTTGATCTTCTTAATTTCTTTTACCGAGCTGAATCCGTCAAGTTTCGGCATCATTACGTCCATGATAATCAAGTCATAATCGTTTAATTTGCAAAGGCCAATCGCACTCATGCCATCTGCAGCCTCAGTCACTTCATATCCGCTGAACTCGGCATACTCCTTGATGACCTCTCTGATTTTATCTTCATCATCTACTACCAGTAGTTGTTTCATTTCGTTCTCCTTTCCAGTTGCGGCTCTACTTTCCCAGGTAAAAATAAATTTAATCCTGCCCGAGAACACGTGAAAGCCTATTATGAAAGCTGTAGCGATTATAACACAGAAATGTGAAGGAAGATAGAACAAGAACTGACAAGCAGTTGAATGGAGTATGGATAAAAGCAGGGTGAGTGTTGACATGTATATTGTAGGATGATATAATAACAAATTTTTAGCTTGAAAAACTTGGATTCTAGCGATATAATGTTGATGTGTGGAAAAAGGAGAACAATATGTTTCAAATAGGAGAAAATATCGCTTACCCGATGTACGGCGCAGGAACAATCACTGAAATCGTTGAACGGGAAGTAATGGGCGAAATACATCAATATTATGATGTGAATCTGCCGCACAGCAAAATGACCGTATTAATTCCGGTAGAAAGCTCGGCAAAGGTTGGGGTGCGCAGCATCATCACGGAAGAAGAGATGACTGCAGTTTTTGAAACCCTTGGCGGCGAAGTGGATGAAATGCCGGCTAATTGGAACAGACGATACCGCGAGAATATGGAGAAGCTCAAGACGGGCGATATTCATCTGGTGGCTGGTGTCGTGCGCAATCTCGTTCGGAATGATCGAGTGAAGAAACTCTCCACAGGGGAGAAGAAACTCCTAGGCACTGCCAAACAAATTCTGGAAAGCGAATTGATGCTGGCCGGGAATTATACAATGGAAGAAGCAGACGAATTGGTCGAATCTCACATATAGCTGCGGCTATATGTTCAGAAGCGACCAATTTTAGTATAGTGAGTTTAATATTTGAATGGATGTTGTGTGATATACAGCAATGACGGACGGAACTCGGATGTTTGCGAGTATATATTTAAATACAAACGTAACGTGACATAGACGATGGAGGAGTGTTGTGCTGAGGAAACTCGGAGAATTCATATTGCAAATAATGGGAGCCTTGTTTGGTGGTATCACTTATTACGGCATTATGTGTTATGGCGATGATGCATACCGGAAAGCGGGTGTGCTATTTCGCGATAATACGGATCTCAGCTTATTGTTGCTGTTTGTAATCTCTTTTGCTGTTTCTTTTAAATTCCTAGCTCCGGATTTGTTTCGTGGGACGACGAAAGCTGCAGCGCGCATTGGGCAGGACTCTTCGAAAGTGTCTCCTGGCAAGATGATTGCTTGCACACTCGGTGTAATTTCGGGAATGGTTATTGCATTGCTTTTATCCATGACGTACCGCTCACTGTTGAATTCTGTCTGGTATGCAATCATTACCCTGACGTTATATGTCCTTTGCGGATACGTTGGGTTTGCCGTGGGTATGGGACAGAGCCTCAATGTGGAACAGATTGGAAACCGAATCAGAGGGGACTCCAGTCGTATGCTTGGTAAAATCGCTTGGCGCGAGACACCGAAAATTTTCGATACCAGTGTTGTCATCGATGGACGAATCATCGACGTCATCCGTGCGGGGTTTCTGGAAGGCCCGTTCATCGTGCCGGATTTTGTGCTGGCGGAACTCCATTTGTTATCGGATTCTGCTAATTCGCTGAAGCGAACGCGCGGTCGCCGCGGACTCGAATTGCTGGCGAATCTTCAAGACGAGTTTAAGATAACGATTTATTCCACCAAAGGCAAGAAAGAAATTGAGGAAATCCCAGAGGTGGATGTGAAGCTCGTGAAGCTGAGTCGGAGCCTGAATGGAAAACTCGTCACCAATGATTTTAACCTGAATCGAGTTGCGCATATTAATGACGTTCGGGTACTGAATATCAACGACCTCGCCAACGCCATTAAACCGGTCGTCATGGCAGGTGAACCGATGCTGGTCGACGTCATTAAGCGTGGCAAGAACGAGAACCAAGGCATCGGGTATCTAGATGATGGAACCATGATTGTCGTAGAAGACGGTGCAGACCAGATTGGAAAGAGCGTTAAAATTCGCGTAACCAGTGTAATTCAGACTTCTGCTGGTAAAATGATTTTCGGCCGTAGAAATGCATCCGAGGACGCAGAGAATACAGAGAATGCAAGTATCTCAGAAAACTAATCGTGCTCAAGAACGTGAATGGTTCGAAATGATGATTTTCTGAACTTACTATTCCGCTAATAATTAACCCAGATAGGAGGACTGCCGTGAACATTGCAATCGTTGTGGCAGCGGGCAAGGGTACCCGCATGAATATGAATCTTCCCAAACAGATGCTTCCTTATAAGGACAGTACCGTTTTGGAATGTGCAGCGAAACCATTTGCGATGCATTCGGATATCGATACGGTTGTCATTGTCACCCCGGCAGATGGATCCCATCTTGAATTCTATCAACAGGTGCAAAGACATCTTGAAGACCAAAGCGGAACGCCCGTACATCTGGTGCCGGGTGGTAAAGAGCGTGGAGATTCGGTTCAGTCGGGTTTAAAGAAGGCTGCAGAAATCTGCGAATTTCAAGGAAGTTCATTAGATGAAACGTACGTGCTCATCCATGATGGGGCACGCGCAGATGTAACAGCAGATATTATTAATAGAAATATTGATGGACTAAAATCTTGTAATGCACTTTGCACAGCGGTTCCCGCAGTGGACTCAATGCGCATGAGTGAAGATCACGACTTGAACTCGTTATTTATTTATCCTATAATAAATACCAAAGTTATTGAAAGAAGGCGTATGTTTTATGTGCAAACGCCACAAAGTTTTCGGTTGGATGTGATTCAGAGAGCCTATGAGCAGGCACGGAAGAACGGATATACAGGCACGGATGATGCTTCTGTAGCGGAAAACGCCGGCGTTCCTGTCGCACTGGTCGAAGGCGACTATGCCAACCGCAAAATCACGACGAAAGAGGACGTTTCTATGGAATCTATGGAAATTCGAGTAGGAAACGGTTACGATGTGCATCGTCTTGTCCCGGACAGAAACCTCATATTGTGCGGGACTCCAGTCCCCAGCAAGCTCGGCTTACTGGGTCATTCCGATGCAGACGTTGCCACTCATGCTGTAATGGATGCACTGCTTGGTGCAGCGGGCAAAGGAGACATTGGACAGCATTTTCCGGATACTGACGAGAAGTACAGAGGTGCAGACAGCATGAAGCTTCTTCGTGAGGTCATGGAAATTATTGGGGATTATCGCGTGCTCAATGTAGATGTAACCATCATCTGCCAGAAGCCGAAATTGGCCCCCTACATTAACCAAATGAAAGAAAATCTTGCAGGCGTTCTTCAAATCGATTCGGATCGTGTGAATGTAAAAGCAACGACTACAGAAAAGCTCGGCTTTACCGGTCGAGAAGAAGGAATCGCCGCACTAGCGACTTGCACAATTAATGGGAGAAAATAGAAATGAAATTATCCAAGAAACATTTAAAGACATTAAGAGAAGCTCCGAAAGAAGCAGAACTCATCAGCCATCAGTTATTAGTTCGTGCCAACCTTGTTCGTAAGGTTGCTGCTGGAATTTACGAATTCATGCCACTGGGACTCCGCTCTCTTCATAAGGTAGAGAACATTGTTCGCGAGGAATTGGATCGTATCGGCGATCAGGAAATCCTGATGCCAGGACCGAACCCGGCTGAATTCTGGAAAGAGTCCGGCAGATGGTTCGCATATGGACCAGAACTATGGAGAATTAAAGACAGAAACGGCAGAGATTTCTGCCTTGGACCGACGCATGAGGAGACGGTAACGGATATTGTTCGAAATGAACTGTCTTCTTATCGTGAACTTCCGCAGACTTTTTATCAGGTTCAGTGGAAGTACAGAGATGAAGCTCGTCCAAGATATGGATTGCTACGTTCCAGAGAGTTTCTTATGTCCGATGGATACTCTTTCGATCGCGATGAAGAAGGCATGGACAAGAGTTATCAGAACGAATATGGTGCATATGAGAAAATCTTTACGCGCTGCGGACTGGATTATCGTATTGTAGAAGCAGATAATGGTCCAATTGGCGGAAGTCGTTCCCACGAGTTTTCGGCGCTATCGAATGTCGGCGAGAGTGAACTCGCTCACTGCCCAGAGTGCGGATATGCGGCAACTCTCGAAAGAGCAGAGTGCATAGATGACGAGCCAGTACAGGAAGAGATGGAAGAGCTGAAGAGTGTCTTTACTCCAGGTACAAAGACCATCGACGATGTTTGCGATTATCTGAAAATGGACGTGAAGAAATCCATTAAGGCGCTCATGTTCGTTACCTATGATGACGACTTGAATCCGGCAGAATATGTGTGCGCATTCGTTCGTGGCGACCGCGAAGTGAACATGATTAAGCTTGTAAATGCGCTGGGCATTCCGGAACATTACATTGAATTTGCCAACGAAGAGGAGATGGGACCAATCACCGGCTGCGTTGCCGGATTTACCGGTCCGGTCGGACTACAGAATTGTAAAATCGTTGTCGATAGCGAGCTGGTAGGTACCGTAAATATGTGTGCAGGTGCAAATGAAGAAGACCACCACATGACAGGCGTATGCTATGGCAGAGACTACGAAGGGGATATCGTTACCGATATCAAAGTTCTCAAGGAAGGTGCGCGTTGTCCGAAGTGCGGAAAGCCAATCATCGAGCACAGCAGAGGCATCGAAGTAGGACAGATTTTCAAGCTTGGAACAAAGTATTCAGAGTCGATGAAAGCATTCTACAAGGATGAAAATGGTGACGATTGTGTATACCAGATGGGCTGCTACGGAATCGGCGTAACCAGAACGCTGCAGGCAATTATCGATCAGCACAATGATGAGAATGGAATCATTTGGCCAATCTCTGTCGCTCCATATCATGTAATGGTAACCGTCATCAATATCAAAGACGAAACTCAGATGGCGTTGGCGGAGAAAATCGAAAGTGAACTGGAACGCGCTGGTGTGGAAGTCTTAGTGGATGACCGTGACGAAAGAGCGGGCGTAAAGTTCAAGGATGCGGATCTTGTAGGTCTTCCAATTCGAATCACCGTTGGAAAGAAAGCCGGTGAGAACTTGGTAGAATACAAACTTAGACGCGGTGGTGACATGGAATTGAAGTCGTCCGAAGACGCAATTAAGGATGCAATTGATTTAGTTAATGCTGAAAAATTCGGGATGTAGAAGACGTGTTAGAACTTTTTATTACTTTCTTTAAACTAGGAATGTTTACGATTGGCGGCGGTGTTGCGATGATTCCAATTCTGAGCGACATCGTTGTCAAAGAGAAAAAGTGGTTCACAGAGGAAGAGTCAATTGATGTCATTTCTGTGTGCCAGACGCTTCCGGGCGTCATTGCAATTAATCTGGCAACATATGTGGGATTCAAGCGGAAGGGTCTGCTTGGATCCTTCGTTTCTACTGTGGGAGTGGTGCTTCCTTCCTTTATCATTATTATTTTGGTGGCGAAGGGACTGGCGGCATTCGGTGATAACCCATATGTGATGGGCGCCTTAGCGGGACTGCGAGGTGCCGCGATGGGGCTCGTACTGATTGCGGTCTATTCCATCGCAAAAGGTGTCATCAAAGATTGGTTTTCATTGTTCGCTTCAATTATCAGCATCATTCTGATTGAATTTACCAATCTCAGCGTGGTTGTAATCATCTTGCTGTTCCTTTTTGTCGGAATTCTCCGTTCGATGTGGAATGTGAAACGGACAGGAGGTGCTGAATGATTTACCTAAAACTGTTCTGGGCCTTCTTCAAAATCGGTGCAGTCGGATTCGGTGGCGGTATGGCAATTGTTGGCGTCATCTACGACACGATTCAGTCCTTCGTGAGCATGACGGCATCACAATATGCAGATATCGTTGCGATTGCACAGGTAACGCCGGGGCCGGTTGCGGTTAATACGGCGACGTATGTCGGATATCAGACAGCTGGAATCTTTGGCTCCCTCGTTGCAACGCTGGGCGTTGCGACACCTGCTTTTATCCTGGTGGCGATTGTGGCAAAGACCATTCAGAAATACAAGGAAAGTCATATCGTGCAAGGCGCACTAGAAGGAATCCGCCCGGCAACAGTTGGCCTCATTTTTGCGGCGGCGCTGACAATCTGTAAGCCGGCGATTCAGTCGGAGAATCCGCTTGGCGGAAGTATTATGTTCCTATCGAAGATATTGGAACATAATGTTGATATCATTGAAATTGTGATTTGTATTGCGACAATCTTCCTGATACGAAAATGCAAGATGAACTCTATTCTTGTATTGGTGATTATGGGATGCATTGGCGCAATTATTGGTGTATAATCAAGGGCGCAATAGACTTGAAACAGAAAGGGGATTCTGATGAAAATATACAACACCATGACCGGAACGAAAGAGGAGTTCGTACCAATCGAAGAAGGAAAGGTTCGAATCTACGTCTGCGGCCCGACCGTCTACAACTTCTTCCATATCGGAAATGCAAGACCGTTCGTTGTGTTCGACACGCTGCGCAGATACCTTAAGTATCGCGGCTATGATGTAAAGTTCGTCCAGAACTTTACGGATGTGGATGACAAGATTATCAAGAGAGCGAAAGAAGAAGGAATCACTGCGCCAGAGGTCTCGGAGAAGTACATTAAGGAATATTTTGAAGATGCAAAAGCTCTCAATGTTATTCCGGCGGACGTACACCCGAAGGTGTCAGAACATATCCCGGAAATCATTCAGTTTATTGAGACACTGATTGAGAAGGGATACGCCTATGAGGCAGATGGCGACGTATACTACAGCCCTCGTAAATTCAAAGGCTACGGTAAACTGTCGAAACAGAATATTGACGACCTAGAATCCGGCGCTCGTATTGCAGTCGGCGAAGTGAAGAAAGATCCGCTGGATTTTGCACTTTGGAAGGCACAGAAGACCGAGGACGAAATTGCGTGGGAATCCCCATGGGGCAAAGGCCGTCCCGGTTGGCACATCGAATGCTCCACTATGGCAAAGAAGCACCTTGGCGATACAATCGACATCCACGGAGGCGGACAAGATCTTCAGTTCCCGCATCACGAGAATGAAATTGCTCAGTCCGAGGCTTGCAATGGCGTAACGTTTGCAAACTATTGGATGCACAACGGTTACATCACCGTGGATGGTGTGAAGATGTCGAAATCCCTCAATAACTTCTTTACCGTTCGCGATATCCGCAAGGATTTCACCGGCGATTTCATCCGCTTCTTCCTGCTGTCTGGTCAGTATCGCAATCCGATTAACTTTAGTGATACGGAAATGCTCAGCGTGAAGCAAGGTTATGATCGCATCTTGAATGCAGTCGAGACACTCGAGTTCTTGAAGCAGAATGGCGATTCAGAGATTAAAGCTGCTGAAGAGGAAACCTTGCCGAAGCTCGATGCGCTAAAAGAAGATTTCATCAACGCAATGGACGACGACCTGAACACGGCGGTAGCGATTTCCACTATTTTCGAAATGGTAACTGCAATTAACCAGGCAGTTGCTGGCGGCGGATCCAAAGCATTTGCAGACGCTGCACTGATGAAAATTCGAGAACTCACCGATGTACTTGGTATCTTGCAGGATGCGGAAGAAGATGCAATCGGTGAAGATATTCAGAAGCTGGTAGAAGAACGCCAACAGGCAAGAAAAGAGAAAAACTGGGCTAGAGCAGACGAAATTCGTGACTATCTGGCAGAGAAAGGATATGTGCTGAAGGATACTCCGCAAGGCGTGCAGATAATCCACAACAACTAGCATATTACAGAATGGATCAAGAAATACAGAATATGAATAGCACCACCTTGGCTTATATGGGCGATGCAGTCTATGAAGTGCGCGTTCGCGAGATGCTCATCGAACATGATCCGCACGACGTCGGTAGACTTCACAAGGATGCGGTCAAATACGTGTCTGCTAACGGACAGGCTAAGGCGATGAAGAAACTCGTAGAGGGATTTCTTACGGATGATGAAATCCGTCTCTACAAGCGGGCGAGAAATCACCGTTCAATGTCTCGTCCAAGGAATACAGACC
>CAVFWT010000024.1:0-16685 GCA_963626305.1 bacterium
CGATGGTAGCGTTCCTGGTGGCAAGACAGATGGAAATCAAGTGCATTCGAATTCTTCTGGCCGGCAAACTGGCAGACATGGATCCATCCGTGATTCAGGAAAGAATGAGGGAGACTTATGAGTAAAATCGGTATTATCGGCGATGCGGATAGTGTTCTCGGTTTCAAAGTCTTCGGCTTGGATGCATTCGCGTGTCAAACCAAAGAAGAAGCCGCGAAGACACTTCACCACATGGTCAAGGATGATTATGGAATCATCTATATCACAGAAAAGTATTTCACAGAACTAGAAGCAGAAATCGCTAAATACGACTCTTTGAGAATTCCGGCAATCGTTACGATTCCGGGAATCGACGGAAGCTACGGCGTAGGCCAGCAGAACGTGAAGAGAGCTGTTGAGAAGGCGGTTGGCGCCGACATCCTGTTCGGCGATAAATAATGGAGGTAGAAATTATGGAGCAAGGTAAAGTCGTAAAGATTTCCGGACCTCTTGTCGTAGCATCTGGTATGGGCCAAGCGAATATGTACGATGTAGTTAAGGTCGGACACTTGGGACTGACCGGAGAAATCATCGAAATGCGCGATGGCAACGCATCCATTCAGGTCTACGAGGAGACGGCAGGACTTCAGCCAGGCGAACCTGTAATCACAACAGGTGCACCGCTGTCGGTTGAGCTTGGACCGGGACTCATTGAGACTATTTATGACGGAATTCAGAGACCACTGTCGGTACTGCTTGAGAAAACCGGTACCAACATCGCTAGAGGTGTGTCCGAACCGGCTCTCGATCACGAGAAGAAATGGGAGTTCGTACCAGTAGCAAAGGTCGGCGATCAGGTATCTTCCGGCGATACACTGGGAACCGTTGAAGAAACTGTTATTGTAACACAGAAAATCATGGTACCTTACGGCGTAAAAGGAACCGTTAAGAGCATCGAGAGCGGTAGCTTCACAATCGAGGAAACAATCGCTGTAATCACGGACGAGTCCGGCAAGGACATCGAAGTGCAGATGCTGCAGAGATGGCCGGTTCGTGTTGAAAGACCTTATAAGGAGAAATTAGCACCGAACGAACCACTGATCACTGGTCAGCGTGTAATCGATACCATGTTCCCAATCGCTAAGGGCGGTGTTGCTGCTGTACCTGGACCTTTCGGTTCCGGTAAGACGGTTGTACAGCACCAGCTTGCTAAGTGGGCGGAAGCAGACATCGTTGTCTACATCGGCTGCGGCGAACGTGGTAACGAGATGACCGAAGTACTGATGGAGTTCCCAGAACTGATTGACCCGAAGAGTGGCGAATCTCTGATGAAGAGAACTGTTCTGATTGCGAACACATCCGACATGCCGGTAGCAGCCAGAGAGGCTTCTGTATACACCGGTATCACAATTGCTGAATATTTCAGAGATATGGGCTATTCCGTAGCTCTGATGGCAGACTCCACATCCAGATGGGCAGAGGCTCTTCGTGAGATGTCCGGACGTCTGGAAGAGATGCCGGGCGAAGAAGGTTACCCTGCATATCTGGCATCCAGACTGGCTCAGTTCTACGAAAGAGCTGGTAAGGTTGTATGCCTCGGTGAAGATGGAAGAGTTGGTTCTCTTTCCGCAATCGGCGCGGTATCCCCTCCAGGAGGAGACATGTCCGAACCTGTTACCCAGGCTACTCAGCGTATCGTAAAGGTATTCTGGGGACTGGATGCTTCGCTGGCACACGCTCGTCACTTCCCTGCAATCAACTGGCTGAACAGTTATTCCCTCTACTCGGATAGACTGGCACCTTGGTTCGCAGAACAGGTAGACAAGAACTTCCCAGTGAACCGCTCGAGAGCACTGAAGCTTCTGCAGGAAGAAGCAGAACTGAACGAAATCGTACAGCTGGTCGGCGTAGATGGTCTGTCTGAGCCGGACCGCATGAAACTGGAAACCTGCAAGATGATCCGCGAGGACTTCCTGCACCAGAATGCGTTCCACGAAATCGACACATACTCTTCCACTTCGAAGCAGTTCATGATGCTGGACCTGATCCTGCGTTACTTCGACGAAGGCCTGCGCGCCCTGGAAGCTGGCGTTAAGTTCAACAACCTCGCTACACTTTCCGTAAAAGAAGATATCGGAAGATTTAAGTACAACGAGGAGAAGGACGTAGAAAGCAGTTATAAGGAAGTCGTAGAGAAGCTGGAGACAGCAATCAATGAATTGATAAAGGAAGCAGGTGAAGCCGATGATTAAAGAATATAAGACAATTTCGGAAGTAGCCGGTCCTTTGATGGTTGTCAAAGGTGTTGAAAATATCGGCTATGATGAGCTGGGTGAAATTGAACTGGCGAATGGCGAAATCAGAAAGTGCAAAGTTCTGGAACTGAACGGAACGGACGCAGTTGTACAGCTGTTCGAGAACTCTGCAGGACTGAACCTCCGTGAGAGTAAGGTTCGTTTCCTCGGTCACGGTACTCAGCTGAACGTATCCATGGATATGCTCGGAAGAGTATTTGACGGAATGGGTAATCCAATTGATGATGGCCCGGAAATCATTCCGGAAGCCAGCCTCGATATCAACGGCCAGGCTATGAATCCGGCAGCAAGAGAATATCCGTCTGAATTTATTCAGACTGGTGTATCCGCAATTGACGGACTGAACACACTGGTTCGTGGACAGAAGCTACCAATCTTCTCCGGATCCGGTCTGCCACATGCGAACCTCGCAGCTCAGATTGCAAGACAGGCAAAGGTGCGCGGTACCGATAGTAACTTTGCGGTAGTATTCGCTGCTGTAGGTATCACTTATGAAGAAGCCGACTTCTTCATCAACGATTTCCGTCAGAGCGGTGCGATTGACCGTACGGTTGTATTCATGAACCTGGCGAATGACCCAGCTGTAGAGCGTATCGCTACTCCGCGTATGGCACTGACCGCCGCAGAGTACCTTGCATTCGAGAAGAACATGCACGTACTGGTAATCATCACCGATATTACCAACTATGCAGAATCTCTGCGTGAGATTTCTGCCGCACGTAAGGAAGTGCCGGGCCGTCGTGGATATCCGGGCTACATGTACACAGACCTTGCGACAATGTATGAAAGAGCAGGAAAGAAGAAGGGCATCGATGGTTCTATCACGATGATTCCAATCATCTCCATGCCAGAAGACGATATTACACACCCAATCCCTGACCTGACTGGATACATCACAGAGGGACAGATTATCCTGTCCAGAGATCTGTATCGCAAGGGCATTACACCACCGGTTGATGTACTGCCATCCTTGTCCCGTCTGAAAGATAAGGGTATCGGCGAAGGCAAGACCCGTAAGGATCATGCTGACACGATGAACCAGCTCTTCGCAATCTATTCGAAAGGTAAAGAGTGCAAGGAACTGATGGCAATCCTCGGTGAGGCAGCCCTGTCGGATATCGACAAGCTCTATGCCCAGTTTGCTGATGAGTTCGAACAGAAGTACGTATCTCAGGGATACGACACCAACCGAGATATTGAGGAAACCCTCGAAATTGGCTGGGAATTGCTGCGCACAATGCCACGTTCGGAATTGAAGCGTATCAAGGGCGCTTATTTGGATGAATTCTATGAAGCATAAAGTTGCTTTGAAAAGGGGATGATTATATGGCGAGATTGAACGTAAATCCGACTCGTATGGTCCTGTCAAAGCTGAAAGGTCAGTTAAAGGTTGCAATCAAAGGTCACAAACTGATGAAAGATAAGCGTGACGAGTTGATGAAAATTTTCCTGGATCTGGCTAGAGAAACCAAGACGCTTCGAGAAGAAATCGATCCAATGCTGACAGAGGTCTATGGAAGCTTCAGCGTTGCCCGTGCCGTAATGACACCAGAAATGCTGGAAGAAGCCCTGATGTACCCGAAGCAGAGCGTTAAACTGGTAGCGAAAGAGAAGAACGTCATGAGTGTATCGGTTCCGGAGTTTGACTTCGAACAGATGCAGTCCGACGTGGGCGATGCTTATCCATATGGTTTTGCATCAACATCGGGCGAACTCGATAAATCCATCGAGAAACTCACGGAACTCTTCCCGAAGCTGCTTCAGCTGGCTGCGATGGAGAAACAAGCAATGCTTCTGGCAGACGAAATCGAGAAGACGAGACGTCGTGTTAACGCATTGGAATATGTAAAGATTCCGGATTATCAGGAGACCATCAAATACATCAAGATGAAACTGGATGAGGACGAAAGATCCAGCCAGTCCAGACTGATGAAGGTCAAAGATATGATGCTTCAGGAGAGCATAGAAGATCAGCGGGCCAAAGACGAGGAAGTTATGAAGAATTACGCATAGCGTAGCTTCATGATGGACATAATTACTTGTGTTGGAAATTTCTGCATAGAAATTTCCTGTACGGAAAAATCCGGCGAGTAATATAAGAAAAGCCTAGAAGGCGAAAGCGTGCGAAATGCGCTTTCGCCTTTTAATATGTAAATTTTGTGGAAAAATATTGAAAATACAAAGCCTATTTGCTAAAATAATTGTTACTAAATGGGATTTTAGACCCTAGTACAAGTAAGATGCTATACAGATTCCTCGTGAAATAATCTATAGAGCCCTTATCGTTATTTTGAATGGAGGTTTTCAAAAATGAAAAAGACAACACGAAAAAGAAAACGTTGGATGAGTTATCTCCTATGTTTTCTAATCACGTTCACTATGCTCCCGACCTCAGTATTTGCGACTGAGGCAGATTCGAGTGCAAATGATACCAATGCGGTAGCAGCTGCATCGGATGAAGGTTCTAGTGAAACGAAGGCGTCTTCCGATAAGGAGACTACGAACGACAGCGCAAAAGAAGCAACTACCGAGAATGTTTCGAATGAAACTACGGAGTCAAATGAGAATAACTCCACTTCGAACGAAGCAACTGAAGCAGAAGAATCCTCGGAGAATAACATTGCAGTTGTTGATGAAGACAATGATGACGACTCCAATGCAAAGAGCACTGCAAAAGCTGCTGGCTACGGAAACTTGAATCACATCGATATCCGTGTAGATGGAACCTTGACCCTTATATCTAAGGTTAATGGTAAAGAAATATCGAGAGAGACGATTAATGTCAAAACTTCAAATGTAACCGGTACTTTGAATGGTAAGAATGTTACTTTTAGCGAAAAAGGCGGACAAGGCTCGGAGCATGAATGGCGCGCAACAGGTCTTCGCCTGAATCCAAAGAGCGACAAGGTCGTGATTAGATGCACTCTGACTGGTTCGACAAAGACTGGCCAGACTATTCGCGTTACCATTACCAATACATATGATGACGAAGATACTCTGCGTAACTTCGTTAGAAATTGCCCAGCAAAGAACGGTTATGATATCGATTATGAAGCAGAAGATATTTCGGAGGCCTTCACTGTAGATAAGATCGTAAAGAAAGTATGGGACGATGACAATAACTCTGGTAAAACAAGACCAGATAGCGTTACGATTCAGCTTTATGCGGATGGTTCTGCATATGGAACTCCAATTAAGTTAACTGCATCTGAACACTGGATGGCAAACTACACCGGTTTGCCAAAGTATTCTGACGGCACACACGAAATTGTCTATACTGTAAAAGAAGTAAGTGTACCAGACGGTTACACAAGCTCTGTTTCGGGCATGACAATTACGAATACTCTGGAAAAAAAGGTGTCCTTTGACGTAAATAAAGTATGGAAAGATAGCAACAACCAGGACGGTGTGCGTCCAAGTTCTGTTACCGTACAGCTGTACGCAGATGGAACTGCAGTATCCGGAAATACACTGACTCTGAGCGAGAGCAACAACTGGAGCGGCAAGTTCGAGAATCTTCCAGAGAAATCTGCCGGCAAGGCGATTACTTATACCGTTAAGGAGAAGTCTGTAGACGGATACACCTCCGAGGTAACTGGCGATGCAACAAAGGGCTTTACCATTACGAATACACACGAAACCGAGAAGACATCAATCGATGTTAACAAGGTTTGGAAAGACAATGACAATCAGGATGGGGTACGTCCGGATTCGGTAACGGTACAGTTGTATGCAAATGGCAAGGCAGTCGACGGCGAGACCTTGACTTTGAATGAGAACAATAACTGGAAGGGAACTTTCAAAGATGTACCAGTGAATGAATCTGGAAAGAAGATTACATACACGGTAAAAGAAAACTCCGTTGACAAGTACACTTCCGAGGTAACTGGCGATGCAACAAAAGGCTTCACCATCACCAACACACACGAACCTGCTGTAATTACTATCCCTGTCAAAAAAGTATGGGATGACAACAACAATCAGGATGGTCTTCGCCCTGAAGAAGTAAATGTTAAATTGTATGCAGATGGCGTGGAGATGCCGAACATGCGTATGGATTTGTACGAAAGCTGCAATTGGCAGGGCAACTTCAATAATCTCCCTGTATATAAGGACGGAAAGGCAATCACTTACACAATCCAGGAGAAGGCAGTTACTGGTTACACAACTGAAATTGCGGGATCTCCAGACCAGGGTTATACTATTACGAATAAGCACACTCCAGAAACAATCACTGTATCTGGAACAAAGACCTGGAAGGATAACAATGACCAGGACGGTGTACGTCCAGACAGCATCACTGTTAACCTTCTGAAGAATGGAGATGTTTACAAGACCGTAACCGTAACAAAGGCAGACAGCTGGAAATATACTTTCAAGGATCTTCCAAAGTATGATGGTGGAAAAGAAATTGAGTACACTGTAACAGAGGAAGCAGTGGATCAGTATACTTCGAGTGTTAACGGATATGACATCACCAACACGCATGAGACAGAGAAAACTTCTGTAACTGTAAGCAAAGTTTGGAACGATTCTGACAATGCCGATGGTGCTCGTCCAGAGAAGGTAATCGTTCAGCTGTATGCAAACGGAACTGCAATGTCCGGAAAGACAGTAACACTGAGTGCAGATAATGAGTGGACGGCAACGTTCTCCGATTTGGATAAGAATAAGTCTGGTAAGGAAATTGAATACACTGTTGTAGAAGAACCAGTAGATGGATATACCGCAGAAGTAACTGGTAATGCTTCGGATGGATATGTTATTACCAATACTCGTGAGGAAGTAACTCCAGTTGATCCAGATGAACCGGAAGATACAGATACTCCGGATACAACAGAAACTACGAAGAAGGTGAGCACTTCGAAGACTCCACAGACGGGTGATTCGAATGATATGGCACTTTGGATTCTCCTTCTGCTTGTAAGCGGAAGTGCTGCTGCTGGTACAACTGTATACAGAAGAAAAGTAAATAATAAATAAGTCATTAGAATCAGTGCAAGTACGAGCGCGAAGATAACTGCCTTATTTAAGCTTACAATCCAAGCTTGAAATTAAAAACGAGGAACGCCGATGTCGTTCCTCGTTTTTGTGCAATTGTGCAGACCGTTTTGCTATCTGATATATGATATCCGTTCTGTAATATCTGCTCCATGGATTCTAATCATAAAGAGGTATTTCGGCGATGTTCTTTTCCGAAATACCTCTTTTGTGTTCTATTGAATTTAGTTGCTATTCCAGAATCGAAAGATCGATTCCTTCGAACTGGGACAGGTATTCCGTGATAAGGCTGATTGCATCAGCGATTCCCTGCTCGGATGTCGCCTCAACGTTCAGTGGAAGTACTGGATCGTGGAGTGATTTGCGGAGGAGGAACCAACCAGAGGCTTCGTTCAGGGTGAAGTTCACACGTACACCTTCGTAGTTCGGCTCTTCCAGGGACAAGCCCGGAGTAGAAGCGACCCATTCAGGCATTTTGTCTAGAATCTGTGTACCAATTTCAACGAAATTATCTGGGTTAAGATCGAAACGGTATTCTTTATCCGCAGCGGGGGACTCTAAGTCCGCAATCAGTGCCTCGATGCCTTTGCCTTCTTTCTTCAGCTTTGCAGCAGCAGCAACAATGAGGCAAGCGAGATGTGCACCGTCGTCCAGGTAATAGTTATCGGAGTAAGCAGCATGTCCGGAAGTCTCAATTGCGAGAAATGCATCTTCCCCTTGTCCATTGAGTTCTTTCGCTTTATTGATGACGTTGCGATATCCACGGCGATAGCGATAGTGCTTTAGGCCGAGATTGTCTTCGAGGAAGGTATGAAGCTCATTCGATGTAATGCTATCTGTAACAACGGTTCCGCCTGGATGTTCCTCGGCTTCCAATGCAGCTGCAAGCGCAACGATGGCATTTCGGCTAATCGGAAGTCCTTGACTGGTGACGGCGGCGCTGCGATCGACGTCGGTGTCAAAGATGATTCCGAGGTCAGCGCCGGCTGCTTTTACCTGGTGGCAGATAGAAGACATCGCTTCGGAATTCTCCGGATTTGGGATGTGATTCGGGAAATGTCCGTCTGGTTCCAGGAACTGGCTGGCAGAGACATCGGCACCGAGCGGTGCAAGAACCTCTGTAGCGAAGAAACCGCCCACGCCGTTGCCGGCATCGACAACGATTTTCATGCCGTCAAGTTTTCCTTTGACTTTGCGGCTGATGAGCGAACGAAGGTGAGCGGCGTACATTTCCATCACGTTGGTTTCCTCACATTCGTAGTGCTCTGCGATTGGATGGATGGTAGATGCGCGCTTCAAGATTGCAGCGATGTCTTCCTTCTCCAGGCCGCCTTCCGCCGTGAAGAACTTGAATCCGTTACGGTTCCAAGGCAGGTGGCTCGCGGTAATCATAATCGCACCGTCAAACTCATAGACTGGCAGGATGGTCGACATGAACATCGCTGGGGTAGAAGCCAGTCCGGCATCCTCACAGTGAGAACCCATCATGCAGATGCCACGCATCAAATCTTTCTTAAGATCTTCGCCCGAAAGTCTGGAGTCGCAGCCGATGCAAATGTTCAGATTGTATTCGCTCTTCTGCAGTTTTAGTGCCAGCCAGTAGACGAATGCTTCAGCAATTGCGATGGCATCATAGCTATCGAGGTTGACCTCTTCGCCTTCAACGCCGGGAAGGGCAATTCCGCGGATATCGCTGCCGTTCTGTAGTTTTGTAATGTCACTCATAGTGTACCTCTATTCCTTAGATGTAATATCAAATGCAATGCATCGTAGTACAGTTTAATACAATGTAATACTAACTGATTTGAGAAAGGTTGTAAAGTTGCAAAGGCCTATGGGGGGTGATACAATCAGTAAGAATGCGAGGCACAAGTTGTGAGCACAATCAATTACATGAGACGCGATTGAAGCACAATCGCGTGGAAGTTACGAAAACATAGTCGAAAGAGTGAACATATGGACAAAAAGAAATTGACAAGGCAAGAGAAGAAGGCAGCCAAGAAATTAGCAAAGGCAAGACGGAAAGAAGCTCTCCGAAATGCGCCGCTTGGCGTTCGCCTTCGGAATACCGCGCTTAATGTAATTACGATATGCCTGTTGGCGATTATTGCGGTAAGCGTCTACAAAATTGGTACAACCTTGTGGAATTACCATGCTGCAAAGAGTGCATACGATAACATCAGTACGAAGACGGCGAAGGTGGATAAGGATCAGTTCACCGGAGTGGTAGATTGGAAAGCCTTGAAGAAAGTGAATTCCGATGTCCAAGGATGGCTGTATCAGAAAGATACCGTAATCAACTATCCGGTTGTGCAGGGGACGGATAATGACACTTATTTGCATACGAGATTCGATAAGCAATGGAGCGGTGGTGGTACGCTTTTCGTGGATTACCGCTGTGAGAAGAATTTCGAGGGCTTCAACTCTATTATTTATGGCCACCACATGCGAGATGGCAGCATGTTCCGTTGCCTTCGTGGATATACCAAGGTAGATGGATATTATAAGAAGCATAAGAAATTAGAACTGGCAACTCCGCAAGGTAATTATCATCTGATTGTCTTCTCGGCATACATTACGAAAGCGACGGATGAGAAGACCTACAAGACGAAATTCACTTCGACGGAAGAGAAACAGAGTTATATCGATAACGCTTTTTCAAAGTCTCAGCTTTCATTGACGAAGAGTGATATCGATGTATCGACGAGCGATCAGCTAGTGACATTGAGTACCTGCGCTTATGATTATGACGATGCGAGATACATTGTCGTTTGCAAAATGGAGCCGTGGACTAGTGCAGAAGTCCAGGCGGGCAAAGATGCGCAGAAGCAGATTGACGCACAATAGAATCAAATGCGGCAATCGCGAGAGCATATAGCCAGCATTCAGCAATATAAAAGAGTCAAATAGTTGGTGATTTACTTTGGCCGGCAGCATTCCGCTGCCGGCTTTTTTGCATATACGAAAACCCTTGCATTCGATGCAAGGGTTTTATCGTTCTAAATATATATGCAATCTGTGAGCCGCTTACAAATGCTCCATCGGAAACGTATTGCTTCTAAGTATTGCTATCCTGATTACAAGCGGTTTCTTGCGATTATGCTTTTACCGTGCCGTCTGCATTGAAGAGTGGCAGCGGGCTCAGGAATACGATATCATCGCGGTCTGCGGCATCACCTTCTGCGAGTACGGTCATCTTGCCAACGGTGTTGCCCTTGACGGATTCAACCAACTGCTCCAGTGTCGCAAGCGATTCTCCAGTGCTGATTACGTCGTCAACAATCAGGATGCGTTTGCCTTCCATAACCGAACGCTCATCACTTCCGAGGCAAAGTGTCTGCACGTGGTCGGTTGTAATGGAACGAACTTCGATTGTAACAACATCCTGCATATACAGTTTGTTGCCCTTGCGTGCAACAATGTATGGTTTGCCAGCCTGACGCGCCATCTCGTAAGCGAGGGGAATGCCCTTTGACTCTGCGGTGATGATGACATCGAATTCAGGCGCCTTCTTCAGAAGCTCAGTTGCGCATGCTTTCGTAATCTCTACGTCGTTGAACATAACGAATCCAGCGATATATAGGTCGTCTGTAACTTTGCAGATCGGCAGGTGTCGTTCCAGTCCTGCAATGTTCATTTTGTAATCCATTGAGTTTCTCCTTCGGTAAAAATAAATTTCATTTCAACAAACATACCCATTATACAAGGGAAAACGCGATGATACAAGGGTTTCCGCCTTGACAACATGCAAAAAAACTATATAATGATTGCGGTTAAAGCCATCTAACCAATGGCGTCGATATCGGAGTCGAAGTAAGTATCTACGACGAGCTGAGCATTTAAGAGTGAGTATGAACATCGATGTTTTCGTGAACTGTGAGGAAATAACTATGTATTTGGAAATTAAAAACATCAATAAGGAATTCGGGGAAGGCAACAGTCGTGTTGAAGTACTGAAGAACCTCTCTTGCGATATCCAGAAAGGAAGAATTTGCGTGCTCCTAGGACCTTCGGGATCGGGTAAATCAACGCTCCTCAACATTCTCGGTGGAAGTGAAAAACCAGACAGTGGAAGTCTTCTGCTGGAAGGAAAGAATTTGGAGGCTATGTCCGATAAAGAACTGCTGAATTACCGCCGGCGCTACCTGGGCTATGTATTTCAGTCATATAATCTGATTCCGAATTTGACCGCCCGTGAAAACATCGAGGTGGGGGCATATCTTAGCGACAATCCGCTTCCGGTCGATGAACTAATTGACTTGCTCGGACTTTCGGAGCATCGTGGCAAGTTCCCGAATCAGCTTTCCGGTGGGCAGCAGCAGCGTACATCCATCGGCCGTGCTATCGTCAAGAACCCGGCACTGCTGCTCTGCGATGAGCCAACCGGTGCGCTTGATTACGGCACCTCAAATTCTCAAGCTGATTGAGGACGTGAATCAGAAATACCACAATACGATTATCATCGTTACGCACAATGATGCGATTCGACTCATGGCGAACCAGGTGATTCGTCTTCACGATGGAAGTATTCGAACGAACGAAATCAACGAATCGCCGATGCACGCAATGGACACCCGATATCGCTGATTAAGATTCTCGGATATACGAACAACGAAATCGGATCGCTGTACAGCCGAGCGACGGGCATTGTTTCCATTGTTTCACTGATTATATGCACGGGACTTGCGTGGTTCGTGTTCCAATGGGTGTTCTATGCGATGATGCAGACGTATACCGGCTGGATTACTTATTATGTACCGGCGAAATGCTTCGTGGAAATTATCGCAATTGGTGTAATCTGTTACCTCGTCGTATCGCGGATTCTACTGCGGAGAATTCACCGAATTCCGATGACGGATGCGCTCAAAGGAAACGAGTAGCATATAATATTTCAAAAGGCAAGTACACAATCCGGGGTTAAAAGTACTTTTTTCGACCGTTGCGGTACCTTTTTTGCAAAGTATCTTGGAGTGCAACGAAATGTAGGCTATAATGCGATTATCAAGGGGATCCCACATTCTATAATGGAGGTGGCAACATGAATCGCATTACATTTGACACTGGTATTATCGGTGCGCTTCGAATAACAGAAGAGAACAACGCAATTTCGCAAATTGAATTTATTACGGAAGAAATCGTCTCTGCAACCTCGGAAGTTTCGGATGCAGAGGAAGATGTTTTTAGCCCCGTGCTGGAGAAGGCGAGAATACAGATTATGGAATACTTGCGGGGCGAACGCGAGGAATTCACGTTTCCGATTACGATGAATGGTACGACATTCCAGGAAGAAGTGTGGACGGCACTGCTGGACATTCCATATGGCGAGACTTGCTCGTATAAGGAACTGGCGGCGATGATTAACAATCCGAAAGCGTGCCGCGCGGTTGGAATGGCGAATAACCATAATCGTTTGCCAATCGTTATTCCATGTCATCGCGTCATCGGCGCAGATGGGAGAATGATTGGTTACGCGGGCGGAATTCCGATTAAGAAGAAACTTCTTTCGATTGAACGAACCCATAATTTGGCGAAAGTGTTCGTTCGTGATTAACTTAGTTCCATATTTAGAAGAGTTGTAAGTAGCATGCAATACCTTAGAACGCTTCTATCAAAGGTTGCAAATGGAGCGAAAATGCCTGTGCACCTCACGGTGTCACAGGCATTTTCGTTGTATAGATTGATGAATATAGGATAATGATATGTGCTTAAGCTGTTTTGCGGAACTTCGATCCTTCGTTGATTTCGCCAGCGGCCAAGCGCTTGAAATAGCTCTTGGTTTCTGCAGCAACTACTCCGCTGAGACCGAGAAGGCCGACTAAGTTCGGGAATGCCATCAGTCCGTTGAAGATATCCGCAAATGTCCATACGAATTCCAATGTTAGGAACGGTCCGAGGAATACTGCGAGGATGTAGAGATAACGGTATACTTTGACTGCCTTCTGATTCTTGTTGGTGAAGTATTCCAGGCATCTTTCTCCGTAGTAATCCCAGCCCAGTGTTGTGGTGAATGCGAAGAACGAGAGGGCAATCATCAAGAAGATGGCACCTGCAGTTTCGCTCCAAGGAAGACCCTGTCCGAATGCGCGGATGGTGACATCAACGCCTTCCAGACCCACTTCGTTCGAACCGGTCAAGATGATGGTAAGACCGGTCATTGTGCAGATAACGATGGTGTCCAGGAATGTGCCCGTCATAGATACGAGGCCCTGACGTACCGGTTCATTTGTCTGAGCAGCAGCTGCAGCGATTGGTGCAGAACCCAGGCCGGATTCATTCGAGAAGATACCTCTCGCAACACCTTTCTGCATAGCGACAATCATTGCTCCGAGCATTCCGCCGGCAACAGCATCCATTCCGAATGCACTGCGAACAATCTTAACAATAGCTGCTGGCACTTGATCGATATTATAAACCAGAATAGCCAGTGCGATAACAACGTATAGAATCATCATGGCTGGAACGACCAGCGATGCAACGGTTGAAATTCTCTGGATTCCGCCGAGTACTACGAGTGCAACCAGAGCAGTTACAACAATCGCTGCAATAACGGTTGTCCAAGAATAAGAGTTCTCCCCAATACTAAATGCAATATGCTTTGAATCTGGGTCGAATACGCGGCTTACAGCGGAAGTGATGGAGTTAATCTGTGTGATTGTTCCAATTCCCAGAATACCGGCGGCTGCACCGAAGAATGCGAATAACTTCGCAAGCCATTTCCACTTCGGCCCGAGACCTCTTTCGATATAATAGAACGGTCCGCCGAGTGCTTTGCCGTTTTCATCCAGTACGCGATATTTGACTGCGAGTAAGCCTTCTGCGTATTTCGTTGCCATTCCGAGGCAAGCAGCGACTTCCATCCAGAACAGTGCACCGGGACCACCGGTGCCAATTGCGGTTGCGACGCCGACGATGTTACCTGTTCCAACGGTTGCAGCCAACGCAGTGCTCAGTGCTGCGAAACTGCTGACTTCCCCTTCGCCACCTTCTTCGTTATGTACCATGTACCGCAACGCTTTCCCAAGTCTTCGAAATTGTGTACCACCGGTTCGTATTGTTAATAATAATCCTGTTCCCATAATCAGTACGATCATCGGGATGCCCCAGACGTAGCTGTCAATCTGACTCAGCACTTCACTAAAATGTTGCATGAGCGAATCCTCCCCTTGTAGATAATTTCTGTAGTCGTCACCAATTGGCCGTAATGCATTAAACCCTTTAATTGATCAAATAAAAAAATGACTCTTCCGAGTTCATGGGATTATAATAAACTTAAAAACTGTGTTTGTCAACAAATAATTTAAAAAATATTTGTGTAAAATATCAAAATAACGAAAATTATTCTTATATTTCTATTTCATTTCATCTTTTTCTACTAAAAATAGACATCAATCGAATCGAGACCTTCCGACACACCGTAGAATTAAATTCTAAATAAATTCCGTTGGAAACGTATGGTTAAAAGCAAAAAAGCGATTTCACATAATTTTGCTTAGAAAATTTAAATAGAACATGAAAAAGAATGAGAACCATACGGAAGTGGCGAAACTGTGACAAATTATTATTTAATGGTGGATTTCTGCAGATACAGTCGCGTTTGTGCTATTATATATATTGAAAGATTGTTATTTATTTTTAGCAATATTTTATAACGGAGAAAAAACTCCGTCGCACAAGTTTATTCATAGAGATAGAACTCGTTATAAATATTTGCAAAGAAGGAGAGTATGAGAGAAGAAATTAAGAAAGAAGATTTGAGAGAAGTAGAGACATCCACTGTTCAAGAAGAACCGCAGGTACAGGAAAACCGCATGGGGATAGAGCCAATCAAAGGCCTTCTTCTGAAGATGTCTTTCCCATTGATGATTTCCATGGGTGTACAGGCTGCTTACAATATCGTAGACAGCGTCTTTGTTGCGAGACTGAATGAGAATGCACTGACTGCCGTGTCGATGTGCTTCCCGGTACAGTCTTTCTTGATGGCGTTTGCCATTGGAACCGCTGTTGGTATGAGTGCGCTTATTTCCAGATATCTAGGCGCAAAGCGTCCGGACCGCGCGAACAAGGTTGCGCAGAACGGAATTTTTCTGGCGGCAGTCAGCTATCTATTGTTCCTTGTAATTGGTGCGTTTGCGCGACCGTTCATGGAATTTCAGACGAAAGATGCGCAGATTGTCGAATACGGTGCGACGTATTTGCGGATTGTTTGCATGCTGTCGATTATGGTATTCCTACAACTTGCGATGGAGCGACTCCTGCAGAGCACCGGTAAAACTTCATATATCTTGCTGGTACAAGGGAGCGGGGCAATCATTAATATCATCTTGGACCCAATCTTAATTTTCGGATTGTTCGGTGCGCCAAAGCTCGGCGTTGCGGGTGCTGCTATTGCGACGGTATTTGGCCAGAGCTGTGCGGCAATTCTGGGACTCGTCATTAACAAAAAGAAAAATACCGAATTGAACGTAACGATGAAGGGGTTCCGCCCGGAATGGCACATCATCAAGGAAATTTACCGCATTGGAATTCCGTCCATTATCATGCAGTCGGTGGGATCGGTTATGGTGCTCCTTCTGAACATGATTCTCGTATCGTTCTCAGCGACGGCAGTTGCTGCTTTCGGTGCGTACTTCAAACTACAGAGCTTCATCTTCATGCCGGTATTCGGCTTGAACAACGGCGTTGTGCCGTTGGTTGCGTATAACTATGGTGCAAGAAATCGCGAACGTATGCTGGAAGCTGGACATCTGAGCACACGATATGCAGTGAGCATCATGGTAATTGGCACCATTTTGTTCTGGACAATACCGGGCGTATTCCTCGGCATGTTCGATGCATCGGCAAACATGCTGGAAATCGGTATTCCATGTCTGCGCATCATTTCAATTGGATTTCCAATTGCTGGATATGCTATAATGAAAGGCAGTATATTCCAAGCGCTTGGAAGAAGTATTTACAGTATGAATATTTCCATCGTGAGACAGCTACTGGTATTGGTTCCGGCAGCCTTCATTCTCTCGCGTTTTGGACAGCTTTCGCTAGTATGGTGGGCATTTCCGCTTGCAGAATGCGTCGGTGTCGTACTTTCTGTATTGTACACGAAGAAAATCCACCGCGATTTGATTAGCGTCCTGTAAGTGCATTTTTGCACTCTTGGAATAGAAAGGAAATTTAGGGTAAAAGAGGAGAAAGACGGATGAAGAGTACGACAATCGACTCCACCTCACTGGAACACAAACGATGGTAACGCACCTCGCGGACTTCATGTGAAGTCGGAAGTGTAGTTCAAATGAAATGTGTTTTTACAAATAAGGAGGAAGAGATTATGAGCGGCAAGATTATGCTGACCGGAGATAGACCAACCGGAAGATTACATATTGGACATTACGTAGG
>CAVFWT010000025.1:0-14016 GCA_963626305.1 bacterium
CCGCAGACCTTGCGACTGAGCTTGGAAATCCGAAAGCAATGAACGTAGTCTTGCTGGGCGCTCTGGTTAAAGCAATGGGCGGACTCGACGATGTTGATTGGATGAAGCAGATTGAAGAGAATGTAAAACCGAAGTTCGTTGAACTCAACAAGAAAGCGTTTGAAGCAGGTTTCAATTTCAAATAAAGTGTCAAACGTATGCCGATAATAATGAAGTAAGCATTTCGTTATACCGATTACCTCATAGAAGGCGAGGAGCGTAAGCTCCTCGTTTTCTTGTTGTGAAGATTATTGTATAATAAATGTATAAATGACAATAATTTCGGATTAATACTGAATTTTTATTGACAAAATTGAATAAATATGTATAATGAGACTCGTGATATTAAAATTTAGGAGAGCAATAGTATGAAGAAAATGTGGGCCGGCCGTACTGCCGGAGAACTGAACGAAATCGCCGATAAATTCAATGCATCGATTCCTTTTGATCAGAGACTGTACAGACAGGACATCACTGGATCGATTATGCATGCAGAGATGCTTGCTGCGCAGGGAATTATACCAGTTGCGGCCAAGGACCACATCATTGCAGGCTTGGAAGAAATTCTGGATGAACTGGAATCGGGTAAAATGAAAGTCGATATGTCTGCAGAAGACGTCCATATGTTCATTGAGGCCGCTCTGACAGAAAAAATCGGTGCAGAAGGAAAGATGCTGCATACAGCTCGCAGTCGAAATGACCAGGTAGCACTGGATCTTCGCATCTATGTGAAGGAAGAAATTGAAGAACTTCAGGCATTGCTGGCAGATATGATTGATGCTCTGACGACGAAAGCAGAAGAATATAAGGATACGGTTATGCCAGGATATACACACTTGCAGCGTGCACAACCGATTACTTTTGGCCACCATTTGATGGCATATGCTATGATGTATCTGCGTGATTTGGATCGGTTGGATGACGTTTATAAGCGTACGAATGTATCGCCAATCGGTTGCTGTGCATTGGCTGGAACTACATACCCAACGGATCGCCAAATGGAAGCGAAAGGCCTTGGCTTCGATTCGGTGTGCCAGAACAGTCTCGATGGCGTGTCGGATAGAGATTATTGCGTAGAATTGCTGAGTGCTTTGTCAATCCTGATGATGCATTTCTCAAGACTGGCAGAAGAAGTGGTTCTTTGGTCCAGTTGGGAATTCAAGTTCGTTGAATTGAGTGATTCTTTTACGACTGGATCTTCTATCATGCCGCAGAAGAAGAATCCGGATATGGCAGAATTGGCTCGTGGTAAGACCGGACGTGTATATGGCGATTTGATTTCGCTTTTGACCGTTCTCAAGGGTATTCCACTAGCGTACAACAAAGATATGCAGGAAGATAAGGAACCGGTTTTCGATGCTATTGATACGGCAAAAATTTGCTTGCAGGTATTTGCACCGATGATTCGTGAGATGAAGGCAATCAAAGAGAATATGATGCATGCTGCTCAGAAAGGATTCATCAATGCGACTGACTTGGCAGATTATATGACCAAGAAAGGAATGCCTTTCCGCGAAGCGTATAAAATTACGGGAACGATTGTTTCGGATTGCGTGAAGTCCGGTAAAGTCCTGGAGAAAATGACCATCGATGAGTACAAGAAATATTCGGATATTTTCGAAGAAGATTTGTATGATGCCATCGATTTGATTAACTGCGTACAGAGGAGAAATTCAGAAGGCGGAACTTCAGTGAAGTCTGTTGAGGCGCAGATTGAATACGTTAAAGCTGAGCTTGAGAAGAAAATGGGGGAATAAGTATGGGAATTGATTTGAAGGGACGCGACTTTCTGACACTTTTGGACTTTACCCCAGAAGAGATTCAGTATCTCATTGATTTAGCGTCACAGCTGAAAGCAGAGAAAAAAGCTGGAAAGCTTCACAAGACTCATGAAGGAAAGAATATTGCATTGATTTTCGAGAAGAGCAGTACTCGTACGCGTTGTTCGTTCGAAGTGGCAGCAAGCGATCTTGGAATGGGCAGTACTTACTTGGCAAGCGGATCGCAGATTGGCGTGAAAGAGACGCTCGCAGATACTGCACGTGTTCTTGCGGGTATGTTCGACGCCATTGAATATCGTGGCTTCGGTCAGGAACGCGTAGAGACGCTTGCAAAGTATTCGAGTGTACCGGTTATCAATGGATTGACTAACGAATATCATCCGACTCAGATTCTGGCAGACTTCATGACAATTCAGGAACATTTTGGTCGTCTGAAGGGCATTAAGCTCGTATACATGGGCGATGCCGGATATAACATGGGGGATTCCTTGATGATTGGTTGTGCCAAGATGGGTCTCCACTTTGTTGCGGGAGCACCAGCGGAATATTATCCACCGCAAGATCTCATCGATCGCTGTCGTGAAATTGCAAAAGAAACGGGCGCAATCATCGAGATGAACGACGATCCGTATGATGCGGTCAAAGATGCTGATGTCATTTATACCGACGTATGGGTTTCTATGGGTGAACCGGAAGAAAAGTGGAATTATCGTTTTAACGATCTTTATCCATATCGAGTTACGCAAGAACTTATGGATGCAGCGGGACCAGACTGCGTATTCATGCACTGCTTGCCGGCATACCACAATGCGGATACCGAGGTTGGTAAAGAAGTGTGCGAAAAGTATGGTATCGACTCGCTGGAAGTGACCGAGGAAGTTTTCGAAGGGCCGAAGTCCATCGTCTTCCAGGAAGCGGAGAATCGCATGCATACCATCAAAGCAATCATGGCAGCAGTAATTTAACCGTTTGCGTATGATAATATTATTAAAAAAGCCAGAGACTTTAGTCTCTGGCTTTTTGGTTCTAAAAGATTGTACTCCTGTTAATACAAAGATAATGTAAAAAAATTTTTAGATTAGAAATTTCGTGTATTGTGTAAAGCGTATAATTATTTTTAAAACCATATATTATAAATTACAATAACTAGGAATCAAGCTTGGGTTTTTCCTTTAAAATTAGGAATTTGTTTGTTAAAAACATAATTATGGCGATTGCTTTATGTGGAATTCTAATTTTTATTCTGATACAATACGAATATAAGCTTATGAATCTATAAGGAGGAATGTATGAAAACAGACGTACAGATCGCTCAAGAAGCGAATATGAAACCAATTGCAGAGGTCGCTCAGCAACTGAACATTACTGAGGACGAATTGGAATTATACGGAAAATATAAAGCAAAGATTAATTTGGATGTACTGGATCGCCTTCAGGACCGTCCGAATGGAAAGCTCGTTCTCGTGACTGCAATTAATCCGACGGCTGCCGGAGAAGGTAAGACCACGACGAATGTTGGACTTTCCATGGCGCTGAACAAAATTGGAAAGAAGGCAATCAGCACTTTGAGAGAGCCATCTCTCGGACCGTGCTTCGGTATCAAAGGCGGCGCAGCGGGTGGCGGTTACTCGCAAGTGGTTCCGATGGATGACATCAATCTTCATTTCACCGGGGACTTCCATGCGATTACATCGGCACATAACCTTTTGGCGGCAATGCTGGATAACCATATTCATCAGGGAAATGCTCTGGATATCGTAACAAAGAAAATCGTTTGGAAGCGCGTTATCGATATGAATGATCGTTCCTTGCGCCACATTATCGTCGGCCTTGGAAAGAAGGGGGATGGCGTAATGCGCGAGAGCGGTTTCGATATTACCGTTGCCTCCGAAATCATGGCAATTTTATGCTTGGCAACAGATTTGGAAGACCTCAAGGCTCGTCTGGCTCGTATGGTTGTTGCATATAATAGCAAAGGTGAAGCAGTTACGGCAGGGGACATTCAGGCAACCGGTGCAATGGCACTGCTGCTGAAGGATGCGATTAAGCCGAACTTGGTACAGACACTAGAGAATACACCGGCACTGATTCACGGCGGACCGTTTGCGAATATTGCTCACGGATGCAATTCTGTATTGGCGACAAAGACGGCGCTAAAACTCAGCGATTATGTTGTAACAGAAGCTGGATTCGGTGCAGATCTCGGTGCGGAGAAGTTCTTTGATATCAAGTGCCGTTATGCTGGTTTGACTCCGGATGTGGCTGTTGTTGTTGCAACTGTTCGAGCACTGAAGATGAACGGCGGCGTTCCGAAGGACGAACTCGAAGCGGAGAACCTTGAAGCACTCCGGGCTGGTTCTGCGAACTTGCTTCGTCACTTAGAGAACATCAAGAAGTATGGCGTTCCAGCTGTCGTTGCAATTAACCAGTTCCCAAGCGATACGGATGCGGAAATTGCGCTTCTTGAGAAATTGTGCGAAGAGAAGGGCGTTAAAGTTGTTCTTTCCCAGGTGTTCGCCAAGGGAAGCGAAGGCGGAATCGAACTTGCGAAGGAAGTCGTAAATATTTGCGAGAATACACCATCGCAATTCAAGGTTCTATATGATGTAGAAGACAGCATCGAGGACAAGATTGGTACAATTGCACGCGAGATTTACGGTGCAGATGGTGTAGATTTCACTGCTGACGCAAAGAAGCAAATTCGTGAGCTGGAGAAGTTGGGTCTGGATAAAATGCCAATTTGTATGGCAAAGACTCAGTATTCCTTCTCGGATGATCCGAAGCTGCTGGGCGCACCAACTGGATTTAAGATTACCGTAAGAGAGGTGAAAGTATCGGCTGGAGCGGGCTTCATCGTCGCTCTTACGGGATCTATTATGACAATGCCTGGTCTTCCGAAAGTTCCGGCTGCAAATGGCATGGACATTCTCCCGGATGGCACGATTATTGGTCTCTCTTAATGCGTTGGACTATCGGATTTCACCTGAATGAATCGCTAAAATTAGCATAATAAAAAGAACCAGGAGCGAAAGCTCCTGGTTCTACTTTTAGCAGAATAAATTTGAAGCATCAAATATAAGCGAGATGTTCATATTGGATGTTTGCACATTTGTGGTGCCCGCGATTACTTGGTTTCTTCGCGCTGATCACTGCAATCTGGTGCGTTTGCGTTGATTCTTGGGCAACCCGACATGAAGTTATCAACGTGATTGCAGATGGCTTCAAATGTTTCATTGCTGATATCGTGTTCAATGTTGCATGCATCTTCGTCAGCAGTTTCCTGATCGACACCTAGCATGGTAAGAAACTGAGACAACATCTTGTGACGAGCGAGAATCTTCGAAGCGATTTCCATACCGGCATCGGTGAGGGAAATCAGACCGTCGTTGTTCATTTCAATGTATCCGTTTTCGCGCAGACGCTTTGTTGCATATGATACGCTCGGTTTGGTTACGTTCAGATGCTTTGCGATGTCGATGGAACGAATGTATCCGTTGGATTCCTTCAGCATCAGCATCGTTTCCAAATAATCTTCCGACGACTTTCTTATTTCCATAGTGGTTCTCCTCCCCATCTAGTCCTTTCAATTACCGTATTAGAATAACATAAAAAGTATAAAATAACAAGCGGTTTGAATGAATGGTTTGAGAAAACTAACTTGCGGCAACTCTTGGTATTACGCCTTTTTATATCCATATAGAGATATACGTTAACAAGATAGAAAGCTTTTTTGATAAAGTATTAAAATTAGGATTGACTAACTTATGCACGCTCGATTATACTAACTTTACTAAATAGGTAAAGTATAGAAGCGTTTGATTTATTTAAATAGAAAGTGAGGAAAATTATGAGTAAGTGGGTATGTCAGGTTTGCGGTTATGTACATGAAGGTGATCAGCCACCAGAAGAATGTCCAGTATGCCACGTTGGAGCAGATAAGTTTACTGAACAAACAGAAAATATGGCATGGGCTGCAGAACATGTCGTTGGCATCGCAGCGGGCGCGAGTGAAGATATTTTGGCAGATTTGAGAGCGAACTTTGAAGGAGAATGCTCTGAGGTTGGTATGTATCTCGCAATGGCTAGAGTTGCACATCGCGAAGGCTATCCGGAAGTAGGCCTATATTATGAGAAGGCTGCTTATGAAGAAGCGGAACATGCTGCAAAGTTTGCAGAACTGTTGGGCGAAGTCGTTACAGACAGCACCAAGAAGAATCTAGAATTGAGAGTTGCCGCTGAGAACGGCGCAACGGCGGGTAAAGTGGATTTGGCAAAGAGAGCGAAGGAAGCAAATCTGGATGCTATTCACGATACCGTTCATGAAATGGCTAAGGATGAAGCAAGACACGGAAAGGCTTTCAAGGGCCTTCTCGAGAGATACTTTGGCTAGTTTGAAGCAATCGATAGAATAATTAGGGAGCATGTTGCTCTGGCGTAAAAAAATGTTGAAAACGCTAGGGCATCATGCTCTTTTTTTATACATAAATTCTTTGTTTTTTTATTGACAACCAAGATGGATGGGATATAATGATAATGTATTAGACCGTGGTCTATAACAAAGTCAACAAAAGATGAGAGGAGATGAGTGTAATGCATGCAATAACGAATATACAGAAGTTCTCCATTCACGACGGCGATGGAATTCGCACCACGGTATTCTTCAAAGGATGTCCATTAAAGTGCGTATGGTGTCACAACCCGGAGACACAGAAATTTAATCCGCAAATGGAATTCAATGATGCCAATTGTGGTGGCTGCGGATTCTGTGTGAGAGTCTGTCCGAGCGATGCAATCCATATAGAAAATGGGAAAGCCGTAACGGACGAATCCAAATGTACACTGTGCGGAAAGTGCGTGAAAGTCTGTCCGGCAAGTGCAAGAGATGTCGTAGGACGGGAGCACGAAATCAAACATCTGATGAAAGAACTTCTCAAGGACCAGATGTTCTACGAGGAGTCTGGCGGAGGTGTGACACTTTCTGGGGGAGAAGTGATGAGTGTCGACCCAGAATACGTACAGAGACTTGTCAAAGAACTTCATCGAGAGGGAATTGATGTAACGATTGATACGTGCGGCTATGCACCCTATGAACGATTTGAAGCAATCCTTCCATATGTCAGCACATTCCTATATGATGTGAAGGCAATGGATCCAGAAGTTCACAAGAAGTACATGGGTGTTGATAACGAATTGATTCTCGAGAATTTGTGCAAACTGAGTCAGGCGGGTGCTAGGATATATATCCGGATTCCGATGATTAAGGAAGTTAATGCGACGAAAGAGAATATTCAGGCGACGATTGATTTCCTTCGTGAGAAGCAGATTCGTGTTGCACAGGTTAACTTGCTGCCATATCATGATACAGGAAGCAGCAAATATAAGCGTGTAGGAATGACCTACGAAGGCACCGAATTATCTGCCCCTTCCAAAGAAGAAATGCAGGAATTCCAAAACATGTTCATTAATGCAGGTTATGCTAATACCAAAATAGGAGGTTAATACAATGGAAAAACGCGGTATGAATGAACGTATCCAGCGTCTGAGAGAACAGAGTGTTACCACTCCGGTTCATATCGACCTGGAGAGAGCAAAAATCGAAACGGATTTCTACAAAGAGAACGATGGAAAGTATTCCGTTCCTGTAATGAGAGCTATGGCTTTCAAGGAATTCTTCTCGAAGAAAACTCTGTACTTCGGGGATGAAGAGCTGATTCTCGGTGAAAAAGGTAAGGATCCTCAGGCTTCGCCAACATTCCCAGAACTGTGTTGCCACAGTGAAGAGGACATGGTTGTAATGAGCGAAAGAGACCTGGTTTCTTTCCACACTACAGAAGAAGATCGCAAACTTCAGAGAGAGGAAATTATTCCGTTCTGGAGTGGCAGAACTATTCGTGAGAAACTTCTGTCTAGAATGACTCCGGAATGGAAAGAATGCTACGAAGCAGGCATGTTCACGGAGTTCATGGAACAGCGTGGACCGGGACATACATGCGGTGGTGAACAGGTATTCACTACTGGTTACCTCGATTACAAAGAAAAAATCAAGAAGTCGATGGATGCTCTCGATTGGATGAACGATCCAGAAGCTTCTGACAAGATGGAAGAGCTGAAGGCGATGGATATCTGCTGTGACGCAGTAATCACTCTGGGTGAGAGATATCACGAGATGGCAGTAGAGAAGGCTGCAAAGGAAACTGATCCGAAGAGAAAGGCTGAACTGGAGCAGATTGCAAAGAACCTGGAAGTTATTCCGGCTCATAAGCCACAGACTTTCTGGCAGGCAATTCAGCTGTACTGGTTCACACACCTGGCTGTTACTACTGAATTGAACCCTTGGGATGCATTCAGTCCAGGCAGATTGGATCAGCACCTGATTAAATACTACAATGCCGACGTAGAAGCTGGAATTCTGGATGACGAGCACGCACTGGAACTCCTGGAGTGCCTGTGGGTTAAGTTCTACAACCAGCCAGCTCCTGTAAAAGTAGGTATTACCCTCAAAGAGAGTGCGACTTACACAGACTTTGCAAATATCAACACTGGTGGTGTTACACCAGAAGGTAAGAACGGCGTTAACGCTGTCAGCTACCTGATTTTGGACTGCATGGATGACATGAAGCTCGTACAGCCGAACTCCAACGTTACCATCAGCAAGAAGACTCCGCAGAAGTTCTTGAAGAGAGCTTGTGAAATCTCCAGAAAGGGTTGGGGACAGCCTGCATTCTACAATACAGAAGCTCAGATTATGGAGCTGATTAACGCTGGAAAGTCTCTGGAAGATGCTAGAAGAGGTGGATCCTCCGGCTGTGTTGAGACTGGTGCTTGGGGAAGCGAAGCTTACATTCTGACTGGATATTTGAACATTCCAAAGGTATTCCAGCTAACACTGTTCAACGGATATGATGAATATTCCGGAAAGCAGCTCGGACTGAAGACTGGATATGCGAAAGACTACAAGTCCTTCGATGAACTCTGGGATGCATTCAAGAAGCAGCTCGAACACTTTGTAAATATCAAGCTGCGTGGAAACAACGTTATCGAGCGTCTTTATGCAGAGGAAATGCCTGCACCTTGCCTTTCTGTTGTAACAAACGATTGCATTAGCAATGCAAAGGACTACAATGCAGGTGGTGCAAGATACAACACCAACTACATCCAGGGCGTTGGTATCGGAACTGTTACAGACTGCGTTGCTGCTGTTAAGTACAACGTATTCGATGAGAAGAACTTCACAATGGAAGAACTGATCGAAGCGATGGAACACGACTATGAAGGCTATGATTACATCTACAGCCTCGTTCACGATAAGACACCGAAGTACGGAAACGATGATGACTATGCAGATAGCATCATGAGAGATATCTTCGATCTCTATCATGACACAATTACCGGTCGTCCGAACATGAAGGGTGGAAAGTACGGCGTTGATATGCTGCCAACGACTTGCCACGTATACTTCGGAGATGTTATTCTAGCTACTCCAAACGGCAGAAAGGCACATAAGCCGGTATCAGAGGGAATTTCTCCAGAGAAATCCGCGGATACGAATGGTCCAACTGCAGTAATTAAGTCTTGTGCAAAGATGGATCACCTGGCTACTGCGGGAACATTGCTGAACCAGAAGTTCACACCGAATGTTGTTGCTGGCGAAGCAGGCCTTAACAATATGGCAAGCTTGGTTCGTTCCTACTTCGCAATGGATGGACACCACATTCAGTTCAACGTTATTGATCGTCAGACACTGATTGAGGCACAGAAGCATCCGGAAGATTACAAGGATCTGATTGTACGTGTTGCTGGATACAGTGACTTCTTCCGCAACCTGGATAAGCCACTTCAGGACGAAATCATTGAACGTACGGAGCAGTCGTTCGAATAATAAATATTTTTATAAAGATAGTACTCATAGGCGTTCCCATATTGTGGAACGCCTGTGGTGTCTATAGTAATTGTTACCCAATTAACTATTTCTTATTAAGAGAAAAGGAGTATGAGTATGAAACTAGGTTTTATTGGATGCGGAGTAATGGCAAATGCAATGATGGGCGGAATCATCAAGGCTGGTCTTTACAAGCCAGAAGACATTTGGGGCGCTGATCCGTTCGAAGGCAGCAGACAGAAGACAAAGGAAGTTAATGGCGTCAATGTTACAGATAACAACATCGAAGTCATTGAGAACTGCGAAACTGTATTCCTGACTGTTAAGCCTCAGTATCTGGCTGGCGTAATTGAAGGAATCAAGGATCACGTAACCGATAAAAACACATTCATCTGCATCGCAGCAGGAACTACTCTGGAATACCTGGCAGAGCAGTTCGGCAAGCCGGTAAAAGCAATCCGCGTTATGCCGAATACACCGGCTCAGGTTGGTGAAGGCATGTCCGCTGCTTGCCCAAATGAATATGTAACAGAAGAAGAAAAGCAGCGTGCACTGGATATCCTGAGCTCGTTCGGTAAGGCAGAACTGATGCCAGAGAATCTGTTCGACATCGTTACTGGTGTAAGCGGAAGCGGTCCAGCATACGTATTCATGTTCATCGAGGCGATGGCAGATGCTGGTGTTAACGGTGGAATGCAGAGAAAGCAGGCATACACATTTGCAGCTCAGACTGTACTGGGCGCTGCAAAGATGGTTCTGGAGACTGGTAAGCACCCAGGCGAACTGAAGGATATGGTATCCTCCCCAGCAGGAACTACAATTGCCGGCGTTCGTGAACTGGAGCTCGGTGGCCTGAGAACAACTGTTATCGAAGGTGTTACTGCAGCAACTGAGAAGTCCATCGAAATGCAGCACTCGAAATAAGCTCTTCGGTTATTGCATTGTAAATTGATGCAACTGAAGTGACAGAAACAGAAACAATTTCTCCTGAAAATATTTCTGTAAATTGGAATAGGGGCGGCGGTCATCCGGCTGTCGCCCTTGTTTCATCAGTGTATGGGGCGGTTCAAAATATTTTTATTTTTTTCGAAAAAAGTTGTTGACATTATATAGGGATGCGAGTATACTATAGTAGTCGCGAATAAGGGACTGAATGATCCGAGGTAGCTCAATGGCAGAGCAACCGGCTGTTAACCGGTAGGTTGTGGGTTCGAGCCCCACCCTCGGAGCCATTATTTTTATAGGCCGGAATGGCGGAATTGGCAGACGCCCGGGACTTAAAATCCCGTGAGAAGTGATTCTCGTACCGGTTCGACCCCGGTTTCCGGCACCATATGATATCGCGGGGTGGAGCAGTTGGTAGCTCGTCGGGCTCATAACCCGAAGGTCGCAGGTTCAAGTCCTGTCCCCGCAACCACATGAATACCGAGCTTTCGGAGTTTTCTCCGAAAGCTTTTTTAGTGCTATAAGTATGCTTTTCTTAATTTTTCTTAGTTGATTCTGAATTGTAAATTGTGATGTGAAGACTTTGATGTTATGTCAAAGTCTTATTTTTTCGATTTCATCTCGTTCTTGATTGCCATTAATTTCCAACGGAAGTATTATTCGTTGACTGAAGGAAGAAAGAAGGAAATTGAACATCTCAAGGAAGAATGGGCGGTCTATAAGTGCAATTTGCTTATGTATTTTGGTGCCGCGGATAAGCGGAATGTGAACAAATATTAATATAAAATCAAAATGGTTTGTGTTAAAATAAAATGATAATAAATTTCGTTTTACTGGGCGAAATGTGACCGTTAATTTACGAAGTTAAAATATTAATTGAGACTAGGTGCGGAGTAGATGAGAGACCAAGCAGTAATTGTATTTACTAGAATTCCAGAGGCAGGAAAGACTAAGACGCGGCTGATGCCGTACTTGACCGGAACAGAGTGCGCAGGTTTGCACATGGCGTTCTTGCAAGATTTGGCAGCAACCGTAAGCGAAGTCGACGCTGATTGCTTTGTTGCATATACAGGTGGCGGAGAGATGGAACCTTCTTTCATGAACCTTTTCAAGGGTGCACAATTCTTCTTGCAAGAGGGTGAGGATTTGGGTGACCGGATGTGTCAAGCAATGGAACATGTTTTTGGCTGTGGATACCAGCGTTGCGTGTTGGTTGGAACGGATGTTCCGTATGCGAGTGTAGACGATTTTACCCATGCTTTCGATGTCTTGGAAGATAAGGATTATGTGCTAGGGCCAACGGAAGATGGCGGTTATTGGCTAATTGGTGGAAATGCATCAAATGACAAGATGCTGAAATCCCTGTTCTCAATTCCGGCATACAGCACTCCGACGGTTCTCGAAGATACGATTAATATGATCCCAAGCTGGAAGAGTTACGGACTTCTAGAGGAGAAATATGATATCGATACGATTGAGGATTTGCTTCTTTTCCGAGAATCCGCAACGGGAAATTCGGCAGAATACCTAGAGCAACATCATGTGATTTCGGTGATTGTGCCAATTTATGAAGAGGTGACAGTTCTTCCAAAGTTTTTGGAAACGCTGAAGAACTTAAACGACCGATGCGAAGTCATCTTTGTGGATGGCGGAAGCAAGGATGGGACATTGGATCTGCTGAAAGAAGCAGTTCAGAGTTCGAATGGTCAGTATCGATTGATTTCGAGCAAGAAAGGGCGTGGACCACAGCTGAATGTCGGTGCAGAAGCGGCAAATGGTGATGTGCTTTTCTTCCTTCACGTGGATTCGGAACTTCCAGAGAAGCCAGTAGAGGAAATTCTTTCCGTGATGGAGAATCATTCGGTGGGATGCTTCGGCATTACGTTCCGTAGCCGTCATTTCTTCATGTGGACGAATAAAGTGATTTCTAACCGCCGCGCGGCAAAGGGAATCGTCTTTGGCGATCAGGGGTTGTTTATTCGCCGTGATGTATTCTTGGAAGCTGGAATGTTCCCGGAAATTCCGATTATGGAAGATTATCAGTTCTCTTTGAATTTGCAGAAACTGGGCTACTCAGTAGGCATGACCGAACATCGAATCTGCTCGTCGGATCGTCGTTATCCGGGCGGTACAATTCGAAAACTCAAAGTGATGAAGCACATGGCGGATCTCCGAAGAAGATATCGAGCAGGTGAATCGCCAGAACAACTTCTCAAAGAATATCCGGATGTTCGTTAATGCGGATGCCCGTGTGGTTAAAAATATGTTAGGTGAAAGAAATGGATGCGGAGAAAAATAAAAGAAAATTTATTTATGAATCACGATACCAGCAAATCGCGGTAGAACTGGCGCAGAAAATTGCAGACGGATGGTACACCGTTGGTGAGAAAATCAGTGCGAGATCAACACTCGCAAGTAATTACAATGTTTCTCCAGAGACGGCGCGCAAAGCAGTGAACATCCTGGTAGACCTTGGCATTGTGACAATTCGTCAGGGCAGCGGTACATATGTGGCTTCCAGAGAAAAGGCGCACCTCTTTGCTGAGCGTTATCAGAACACAGTATCGATGCAAGAAGTGAGACAGGAAATCTCAGATTGCGTAAACCGTCAGCAGGAGGAATTGGCACATCTTTCCAAGCTGCTGAAGAAGCTAGTGGGACAGACGAAACGAAGCCATTCGACGACCTCTTTCGTGCCATATGATTTACATATCGATGAGCATTGTGCATACCTTGGAAAGTCTATCGGCGACTTGAACATCTGGCAACAGACGGGGGCTACGATTGTAGCAGTTAAACGAAAGACCGATATGGTTATTTCACCAGGACCGTATGAGCGCATACAGAATGGCGACATTATACTCTTTGTTGGTGATGAGCGGGCTCGTCAGCGGATGAACAATTTGTTCGACGTAATCGAAACCGATGATGAAGAAGATGATGACAACGTTGATAATTTGGAGGCCTAAAGGTAAGTGGACACAAAAATGAGCACGTTGTGCTACATTGAGAACAATCATCAATATTTAATGCTTCACCGCATTAAGAAGAAAAATGACATCAACCATGATAAATGGATTGGCGTAGGTGGTCACTTTGAAGCGGGAGAAAGTCCAGAAGAATGCATTCTTCGCGAGACGAAAGAGGAAACTGGGTATACGCTGACAGATTATTCTTTCCGCGGTATTATCACGTTTTGCTACGGTGAGGAGGTGACCGAATACATGCATCTTTTTACGGCGACCGGATTTACCGGAAATCCGATTCCTTGTGATGAGGGCGTGCTGGAATGGGTGCCGTTTGATGAAATTTCGAATCTGGAGCTGTGGACGGGAGATTTGATTTTTCTTCATCTGCTTCATACAGGGGAAC
>CAVFWT010000026.1:0-7545 GCA_963626305.1 bacterium
TAATATCACGCCCACTTCAATGGCCTCCTTTTCTTATTTACCAGCATTGTATCAAAGGAACCTTTCATTTCACTTTCAAAAGGAGAGCGGAAGTCTTACAGATTTGAAAGACTTCTGCTCATCAGCTTTCGCTTGTATTTCGGCGATTTCTCTTCGTACACGGTTAACGCTTGTGCGGGGATCTGTAACGTTTGCAGAGGTATGACATATCTATATTCCCGCAGATTCAAATTCCTGGAAATCCAACGCTACAGTTCATGGAACATTTCATTTTTATCTTTTCTCACTTCATGCATGTGAGCTGGATTTGCATCATCATCCGCATATCCAATCGGAATGAGTGCTACCAGCTTAATGTTGGATTGCAGTTTGAGACCTTTGGATAACTTCTTGTGATTGAACCACAGCACCCAGCACGAACCGATACCCTCTTCCCATGCAGTCAGAATCATTTCATCAGCGATGATGGTTGAGTCCACTTCTCCCGAGTGAATATTATTATCAAAAGGATTATGCCACATGAGATTATCATCATAGCATACTAGCAATACAACCGGTGCCCCATAACGACAATTGGTCGCTTCATCGATGGCAGCAAGCGCCTTCTCACTCTTGCAAACATATACGCGATTCGGCTGAATGTTCTTCGCCGTCGGTGCAAGACGTCCTGCTTCCAGAATTCGATCAAGCTTCTCTGGTTCGATTTCCTGATCTTTAAATTTTCTAACAGAATAACGATTCTTAATGGTTTCAAATACACTCATCTATATTCTCCTCCTGTTTTCTTAACAGTAACCCACAATCCCGTGAATCCGTGTTCCGATTCTTGTCTTAAACACTCTAATTATGTCATGAGTTATAGAAAAAATCAAAACTTTTTAGGAATCTTCATCATTTATGTCACTCTCCAGCAACATAAAATGTCCATGCATTTATCGCATGGCTACTATGCATCGTATGATTATTTACCAACAATCTTGATGAAGGATGTTCCAATTGTTAAAATGAAATCGCATCTGACAACTTGCTATTAGCAACATGTTGTCACTTGTAAATAGTCACTTGTAGCAGGTATTTATTTTTAGGAGAAAACTTATGGAACAGAAAACGAAAAACGCCATTAGCTTAGAAGCATTCATCTTCCTAGCTCTTTTTTTATTGTTCTTTGGCGCAATCGGATCCAAGATGGGTATTTCTAACATGATGCAGACGATGATGGCAACCGCCTATGATTTGCTGCTGAACACAGTACTGAACATCATGGCAATCGCCGTTGTTGCAGGTGCAATTTCTGCCGTATTATCGGAATTCGGCGTTATTGCCCTATTCAACAAAATCATCACACCGCTGATGAAACCGCTCTACGATCTGCCGGGAGCTTCTTCAATTGGTATCCTTACCACCTATATGGCAGATAATCCAGCGATCCTTTCTTTGGCAGATGATTCGAACTTCAAAAGATATTTCAAGAAATATCAGTTTCCTGCCTTGACTAACTTGGGAACCGCATTCGGAATGGGTCTCATCGTCTCCACTTATATGCTTACGGTACCGCTCAAAGGCGAAAAGCTCGGTCTCGCAATTCTCATTGGAAATCTTGGTGCCGTTATCGGAAGTATCGTCAGCGTTCGCATCATGATTCATTTTACGAAGAAAATATTCGGAACTGAAGAATATTGCATTCCGATGGATGAAAAAGAAGCTGCTGCTGTTTTGAATACGCGCAACATCCGCAATGGAAGCGTTCCGGCTCGAATTCTCGAAGCGATGCTCGACGGTGGAAAAAGCGGTGTTACCGTTGGCGTTGCCATCATCCCTGGTGTATTAATTATCTGCACGCTGGTTATGATGCTTACCTACGGCCCTGGCGACACAGGATACACCGGAGCGGCCTATCAAGGTGTTGCTTTCTTCCCTTGGCTCGGAACAAAGCTATCCTTTATCTTGAAGCCACTCTTTGGCTTTACTTCTACTTCCGCTATTTCCGTACCAATCACCGCTCTAGGTGCAGCGGGTGCAGCAATCGGATTAGTTCCTGCCATGGCAACTGCTGGTGCAGTCCATGCAAACGACGTCGCAGTATTTACCGCAATGTGCATGTGCTGGAGTGGATATCTGAGCACCCATGTTGGTATGATGTCAGCACTAAAATTACCTCAGCTTACCGGTAAAGCGATTATCAGCCACACGATTGGCGGTCTGTGTGCCGGAATTTCAGCGAACTTATTATTCCAGCTATTTAGCATGATTTAGTTTACTTTTACCCCTATAAAAGTAAAGTTTCATACTCCATTCATTCTGACGAGAAGAGGATTGTTTCGGATATGCCGAAGCAATCCTCTTTTCAGATGGTTTTCCTTCTATGAAGCGAACCCATCGTTTGTTCACTAAGTTCGCAAGGTCAATTAAGCGCTTTACCCTTCTCTCATCGTGTTATGAATTATAAGGTTACTCCGCGATATCCACTCCGATGCACTTAATAGTTACGTAGCTATCGCTACAGATACTATTCATAAGCAAAACAGCCATCAGGTCTTCTGGACCGAATGGCTGCTTCAGCGGCTTCGTTCGAGAAGTGATTAATTAGGGTATTCTCTGTTTGAAAGACTGAAGATATACTTCTCTACAGAAACCTTGGTAAGAATTTTATATTATATTTCTATAACATTGAAATTAGGGGGCTGTTTTATTACTATTTATCAGCGGCAAGTCCTTTGATTGCTTCATCAAATACGGCCTTAGTCTTCTCATCCGGTTCACCGGTTGCTTTTGCAACGATTACTGCAACTACCGTACTTGCGATGAATCCCGGTACAATTTCGAATATTCCGGTTGAGGATAAGCACAGGAGCCATCCGATATCAACAACGAAACCTGTAATTACACCAGCGATTGCGCCCTTATAGTTGAAGTTTCTCCAGAAGAGTGACAGGAGGATTGTTGGTCCGAAAGCGGAGCCGAATGCGCCCCATGCGTTTTCAACCATGTTCATGATAGCCTGTGCGCCCGATCCTTTGGAATTCGCAATCAAGAATGCGATTACAGCGATTACGACAACGATTATTCTTCCGACAAGCAGGGTTTCTTTCTCGCTTGCA
The DNA here is from genome assembly GCA_963626305.1 of bacterium. Taxonomy (GTDB): domain Bacteria; phylum Bacillota; class Clostridia; order Peptostreptococcales; family Anaerovoracaceae; genus Mogibacterium_A. The sequence continues at coordinate 3,099 of CAVFWT010000026.1, forward strand.
TCTTTGCGAATCAGTGGCTTATACAAGTCTGATGTGAAAGAACTGGAAGCAACCAAGAGCTGCGAGTCAGCGGTGGAAATCGAAGCAGCAATGATGGCTGCCAGGAGCAGTCCGGAGATTGCTGCTGGGAAGTATTTTCTCGCCATGACGATGAATACCATCTTCTGAGTACCTGTGGTCAGAAGTTCATCTGCAACAAGCATTCTGCCAAAGTATGCAATCAGCACTGCCGATGCCAGCGAAATGATAACCCAGATAATTGCAACAATTGAAGACTTCTTGATCATCGAAGGTTTCTCGATGGACATGAATCTTACGAGTACATGTGGCATTCCGAAATATCCAAGTCCCCAGCCAAGACCAGAGATGATATCCTGCCAAGAAGCATCAAATAATCCGGTACCGAACTTACAAGTGACAATTGCTCCAGATGCATCCTGATACTGATATACCTTACTCAGAAGCGATGTATCTAAGTTCTCTCCAATTGCAACGATTACGATTGGCACGAGCATCAATGCTGCCATCATCAGAAGGCCTTGGAAGAAATCTGTCCAGCAAACTGCTTTAAATCCACCGAAGAATGTATAGAATACAATAATTGCGGCGAATACTGCCATCGTAACTTTCGGGCTAATTCCTGGGAACAACGTCTCGAATACCGATGTTCCTGCAACATATGCCGAAGCAACGTAGATGGTATAGCATACAAGGAAGATTAATGCACAGATAACTTGCAAAGTCTTTGATGTAGTTGCAAAACGATTTGACAAATATTGAGGAAGTGTGATTGCATCACCTGCAGCCAATGAGAATGTTCTCAGTCTCTTCGCACAGAAAATCCAGTTTGCAGCAGTTCCAAGTGCCAAGCCGATTCCAATCCACATCTGGCCAAAGCCAAATGCAAGGATAGAGCCCGGCAAGCCCATCAAGAGCCATGCTGACATATCTGAGGCTTGTGCGGAAAGAGCGGTAACCCACGGTCCCATCGATCTTCCGCCGAGGAAGAAATCTTCCTGATCTCTATTTGATCCGTTAAAATAGAATATAAGGGCGACGCCCATCAACGCGACAAAGTATCCTAAGAATGTAAATAATTCCCAATTCATAATTATGTCCTTTCTCTCGCTCTAGCAGATTGGAGCACTTATTTCATTCCAACATGTACACTAAAGCACCAATAGTGACAACACCTTTTATTTGCATTATAGTCACTTTGACTCTAATAACAACTAATATGCGTTTTTTTCATTCGAGTTATAACAATCATGAATATACTGAGATATAATTTTCACAAATATAGAATAATTTATCTTGCATTGCTTTATACAAATGATTAAACACGCTCTCTTTCATTCAATTGTGGATTGAAATTTACTTCTTAATGCCTAACGAACATCAGATATACAAGAAGCCTGATAATAGAAGCCCCTCTCTCATGATCGTTGTTTTGAGGCATAGCAGATTTTTCCAGCAATTCCTCACAACTTTACGGAAGCACACAAAAAGGCCTCAGAACGCTGTTCTGAGGCCTTTTACCGCGTATTGAATTATTTCGTCAACGTTTATTATTAATAGTTCTTGTAATCTCCATCAAGAGCTCTCAGTGCGCCAAGTGCCAGAGCCTTCATCTCCATCTCTCCTGGAATACGGAAGATTGGAGCAATCTTGTTAACGTAAGAACCGATTTCTTCACAGAAACGTTCACTGTAAGCCATACCGCCAGTCAGTACGATTGCGTCTACATCGAAGTGCAGAACTGCGCCCATCGCACCGATATCCTTAGCGAGCTGATAAGCAATTGCCTTGAATGCGCCCATGCACTCTGCATCGTTCTCATCAAAAGCCTTGTTCTCAACTGTACGGAAATCCTTAGTACCGGTATAAGAGAATACACCTGCTTCGTGACCGATGATTCTCTTAACTTCTTCCTTAGTCTTACCAGAGTAGCAGAGATTTACCAGAGCATTAGCTGGCAGGTTTCCGCCTCTGTCCATACCCATTGCACCGTCATCCTTAACGTTGTTAACATCAACAGCTCTTCCATGGTTATGAGCAACAACAGATACGCCACCACCCAGATGAACGCCAATCATATTCAGCTCTTCATATGGCTTGCCAATCTGCTTTGCCGCTTCACGGCATACAGCTTTCTGATTCAGTGGATGCCAGAAGCTCTGTCTCTCCATACCCTTGAGTCCAGTGTAACGAGCAACATCCTGAAGCTCATCTACTGCAACTGGATCTACAAAGAAGGAAGGAATTCCTACTTTGTCGCCCAGTTCCTTTGCCAGGTAAGATCCCAGGTTGGATGCATGTTCTCCGTAAGGAGGATTCTTGATGTCGTTGATAACTTCATCCGTAACCTTATAAGTACCAGATGGAACGTGCTTCAGCAGTCCACCTCTTCCGCAAATTGCGTCGAAGTCTTCCAACTTATAGCCGTTCTCTTCCAGAGTCTTCATGATGATGTCACGGCGGAATGGCATCTGATCAACAATCTTTGCATACTTGTCCATTTCAGCAGCATCGTGATCGATACCTACGCGCATTACTTCATTTTCGTCTTCGTACACCGCAATCTTCGTAGAAGTTGCGCCTGGGTTGATTACCAGAATTTTTTTCATTGGAAAAATTCTCCTTTCACTTTAACAATAATTTCTTCCCATTTTTCCCTGACGATTATTATATTACTCTTCCGCTTCAGTATCAAGTGTTTCTAGTGTTGCAATCAGCTGACCCGACTTCACGCTATCCGCTTCCTTAACGTAAATCTTCTCGATTACGCCGTCACGTGGAGCCAATACGTTGGTTTCCATCTTCATTGCTTCGATGACTGCAATCGCATCCCCTTTCTTTACTTCATCGCCGGCCTTTGCATTGACTTTGACGATGGTTCCTGGGATGTTTGCACCAATTTCGTTCGGATTATCTTCGCTTGCGAATTGGATGCTGCTGCCGTCCATAACAGCTGTTGTCAGAGCCTGCTTATCCTTAACCGAAATTACACGGCGATATCCGTTAATGGTAAAAGTAAGATCTCTCATACCTTCCGCATTCGGAGCAGATACATCTTCCAGTGTTACCACCATGGTCTGGCCTTCTGTCAGTGTAATCTCTGCAGTCTGACCCAATCCAATGCCGTGGAAATATACATCGGATCCCATGTGACGGAAGTTGCCCTTCTTCTTGAGATCACGTACGTAATCATCGAATACTTTGCTGTAAATTGCGTAGCTCAGCTGCTGCTGTTCTGTTCCTTCCAGCCCCAGATCTTCCACGATATGACGCTTGAATTCATCGTAGTCATCATCTGGCAAGAGTTCTCCCGGTCTGCATGTAATTGGTTCCTTGCCCTTCAAAACAACCTTCTGGAGGTCTTCTGGGAATCCTCCTTCCGGCTGACCAATCATACCCTCGAAGTAGGATACAACGGAATCTGGGAAGTCGAAGTCTTTACCTTTTTCGACGATGTTCTCCGGTGTGAGGTCATTTCGAATCATGAAGATTGCCATATCACCTACTACCTTGGAGGATGGCGTTACCTTGATGATATCGCCGAACATCTTATTTACTTCAACATACATGTCTTTGACGTCATCGAAGCGGTGTCCGATACCGAAGCTCTCTACCTGCGGCTTCAGGTTGGAATACTGTCCACCCGGAATCTCCAGACGATAGATTTCTGCGGTTGTTGACTTCAGGTCGGATTCGAACTGGCTGTATACCGGACGAACGTCTACCCAGTAGTCGGAAATTTTCTGCAGTCCACGCTGATCCATTCCGGTTTCTCTGTCGGAGCTTTCCAGTGCAGCAACGATGGAGTTCAATGCTGGCTGCGAAGTCAGACCAGACATCGAGTTGAACGCTGCATCGGCAATATCCAGACCTGCAGAAGCAGCCATCATAACAGTTGCTACGCCGTTTCCGGAAGTATCGTGAGTGTGCAGGTGAATTGGCACTGTAACCTCGTTCTTGAGTGCGCGTACCAGCTTCTCTGCAGCTACCGGCTTCAAGAGGCCAGACATGTCCTTAATAGCGATGATGTGTGCACCCATCTTCTCGAGGGTCTTCGCCATGTTGACATAGTATTTAAGGTTATATTTATCTCTAGTTTCATCCAGGATATCTCCGGTGTAGCACATGGATGCTTCGGCAATCTTACCCTGGTTGAGTGTTTCATCAATTGCAATTTCCATGCCCTTTATCCAGTTGAGAGAGTCAAAGATACGGAATACGTCAATGCCAGACTTTGCAGACTGCTGGATGAACTTACGGATGGTGTTATCCGGATAATTCTTATATCCTACGGCATTCGCACCGCGGAACAACATCTGGAACATAACGTTCGGAATCTTCTCGCGGAGTGTTTCCAGTCTCTCCCATGGATCTTCACCGAGGAAGCGCATGCTTACGTCGAATGTTGCACCGCCCCACATCTCGAAGG
>CAVFWT010000027.1:0-17302 GCA_963626305.1 bacterium
GTTCATCATCGTTGCAGAGTCGATGGTAATTTTCTGTCCCATCGTCCACTTCGGATGCTTGAGTGCCTGATCCAGGGTTACTTTTGCCAATTCTTCTTTCGAATGCTTACGAAATGGACCGCCCGAAGCAGTCAGAAGGATCCGGCGAACCTTACGATCACGATTACCTTCCAGGCACTGGAAGATTGCACTGTGTTCGCTGTCCACCGGAAGAAGTTTCACCCCTTTTTCTTTGACGAGATCCATCACCAGCGCACCACCAGCAACTAACGTTTCTTTGTTAGCTAGAGCAATATCTTTACCAGTCTCGATGCCACGGTACGTCGGTGCCAATCCGCTGATACCCATAAGTGCGCTTACCAGAATATCGGCATCTACTTCGGCGAGCTGAACGAGTCCTTCTTCTCCATAGAATACTGTCAGTTTTGGGAACAAATCCTGAACACGCTCCGCATCTTCTTCCCGGGTAACGCATACTGCTTCTGGATGGAATTTCTCAATCTGTACAATCAGGTCATCTACACGACTTCGGCAACTCAGACCCGTTACTTCGAATCGATCCGGATTCTCTGCGATAATATCCAGTGTCTGCGTTCCGATGGAACCTGTACTTCCCAGAATAATAATCTTCTTCACTGAATTACATCCTCCATAACTAGAAATAGATGATTGCATCGCTCGGATAAATACCAAACGATGCAATAGGTTTAATTCATTTTCAATTCGTATTTCACTTAAAAGCATGCTTCAGCATGCCTACAACTGAATTTACAACTAAAGCAATTCATTCTATCGCTCAAACGAATGCTTTAATAAAATGATTTTACAATAATCAAACAATGTCTACTGCAATGCGAACAGGATGTAGTAGCAAACGACTGGTGCCACGAAAATAACGCTGTCGAAACGGTCCATAATTCCACCATGTCCCGGGATGAGTTTGCCATAATCCTTGATGCCCATACCACGTTTGAACATGGATGCTGTCAAGTCTCCCGCTTCGGCAACCATGCCGCCAAGTACACCGATTACCATGCAATGAACCATCATGCTTGGATAGAAGAAATATCCAAAAATACCGCACAACACCGCACTTCCAAGAACGCCACCAATGCCACCTTCAATTGTCTTCTTTGGACTCAGGTTCGGTGCCATCTTATGCTTTCCGAGGAAATAGCCCGCAAAATATGCGCAAATGTCCGAGCCGAACGCTGCAATTACAACGAGCCAAGTCATTCTCGGATAAGATGTATTGTCAATTACAACCATGTGATACGAGAACAACGTAATATACACAAGCGCAGTCAACGTTGCCACTGCGTCATACGGTTTACGCTCTGTCACGCGCCAAGCATAAATCATGCTAACCATAACCGACAGAATCACCCAAGCCATCAAGAAGGTCGGGTTATATCCAAGAATCAAATGGCCAGCATACAGCAATGTAATCATCACATAAGCAATCGGTTTCGACGGATGTACATCCATGGCTTCAAAGCCATTATAGAATTCCGTCACGCCGACATAAGCGATTGCAGCAGCTGCAATCAGGAGCGGATAGCTACCGAAATAGATAATCAATAATAGTGGAACCATCACGATTCCAGAAATTACTCTTGTCTTCATTACTTGTCGTCCTCTTCTCTACCACCAAATCGTCTCTTGCGATGGGAAAATTTCTCACACATTTCTGCAAATTCCTCTGGTCCGAAATCCGGCCAAAGCGTATCGGTGAACATCAACTCGCTATATGCCGATTGCCATAAAAGGAAGTTCGATGTGCGTTCCTCTCCGGATGTTCGAATGATGAGATCCGGATCCGGAATATTCTCGTGAGCCGTGCCTGTATAGAGGTGTGCACTGATGTCCTCTTCTGTGATTTCCCGATTCGGATTCTCTCGAATGAGTTCATTCACGGCTTTTACAACCTCTGCTCGGCCGCCGTAATTTACTGCAATACAGAAAACCAAGCCCGTATTGTCCTTCGTTGCATCCAGCAGCTTGTCAATTGCTTTTACCGAAGCATCTGGCAGTTCGCGATATTCACCCAGAATGCTGATGCGAACGTTGTTGTCCACCAATTCCTGAAGTTCGGACTGCACATATTTGACAATCAGATTGAAAATGCCCGTCACTTCTTCCGCACTTCGCTTCCAATTCTCTGTAGAGAATGCGTATACGGTCAGGTACGGTATTCCAAGCTTCGCTGCCGCAATGACAATTTGCTTCATGGATTGCACACCAGCATTATGGCCCATCAGACGAGGAACGCCTTGCTTCTTGGCCCATCTACCGTTGCCGTCCATTATAACACCAACATGTGTTGGTAATTTGTTCGGTTCTGTCATTTTTCACCTCTTACAAAAATATAACGTGGCTCGCAAAAGCCACGTTATTGGATTTACTATACTTGGCTTCGACTATACAGCCATCAATTCTTCGTTCTTCTTCGCAATAATTGCGTCGACATCCTTGATTGCCTTATCGATGGTCTTCTGAACATCATCCAAGGAGCTCTTCATCTCATCTTCTGTGATTTCTCCAGCCTTCTGTTGTTTCTTCAGCTCATCATTGAAGTCACGGCGTACGTTACGGATTGCAACTTTGGCATCCTCGCCCATCTTCTTAATCTGCTTTACCAATTCTTTTCTTCTGTCTTCAGTCAGCTGTGGAATTACCAGACGAATAACCTTACCATCATTGGATGGGTTGATTCCAAGATTTGCTTCATTGAGTGCATGCTCAATTGTTGCAACAGTGGAAGGATCAAAAGGAGTTACCATCAGTGTTCTAGCATCCGGAACTGAAATGTTGGCCAAGCTCTTCAGCGGAGTTGGAACGCCGTAATAATCAACATTCACCTTGTCCAACAGAGCCGGATTTGCTCTTCCAGCACGAACCGTATTCAGATTTTCTTTCAAGACGCTTTCGGTTTTCTCGAGTTTCTCCACAAGGGATTTATTATGAGACATATTATTCCTCCATCTCTTTCTTAATATATTTCTTAAAATAAGTCAGCGGTTAGTGAATCAGTGTACCGACGTTCTCACCATTAATCACCTTCATCAGGTTGCCTTCTTCTGCCATTGCAAAGACATAAAGCTGAATGTCATTATCTTTGCACAGGGTGGCTGCAGTGAGATCCATTACTCTGAGTTCTTTCTCTACGATATCCATGTAAGTCAATTCTTCATAACGCTCTGCGTTCGGATTAACATTTGGATCTTCGGAATATACCGCATCGATGTTCTTTGCGAGAAGAATCACCTCAGCATTAATCTCAGCGGCGCGAAGTGCTGCAGTCGTATCAGTGGAGAAGAACGGGCTACCTGTACCGCCACCAAAAATTACAATCTTATTATCTGCCAAGTAATCCAGTGCTTTTCGGCGAGAATAACCTTCTGCCATATCACGGATTTCAATGGCTGTCATTACCTTGGTATCACAGCCAATAGAAAGCAGCGAATCTTGCAACGCCAATGCATTCATTACAGTCGCAAGCATTCCCATATAATCTGCAGTTGCTCGGTCGATGTTCTTGCCAGTACGACCGCGGAAGAAATTACCACCACCAACCACGATTGCAATTTCAACGCCTTGGTCATGAATTTCCTTAATCTGCTGTGCGGTCTTGGCAGTCATATCCGGATTAACACCGAATTTATCCTCGCCAGCAAGTGCTTCACCGCTTAATTTAATCAATACTCTCTTGTATTTCGTTGCCATATTGACACCTCTTTCTACTGATGAAAATAGTACCATATTACACGGATTTTGTAAATAAATCACGCGTTCCAGTCTTTCTATTTCTTCGGTTCGATCAAGATGGTTTCTGCCGAATCTACGGCTGCCTTAACCAGTGCATCAACATCGAGTGCTTCCTCGGATTTCTCAATATTGCGAAGCTTCGGTTTCGTTACTGGATGCTTTGGAAGGAATACAGTGCAGCAATCCTCATACGGCTGAATAGAAATATCATAAGTGCCGATTTCCTGAGCTTTCTCCATGATATCGACCTTATCCATCGCAATCAGCGGACGCATCACCGGCATGCCGACAACAGCATCAGTTACCACCAATGCTTCCGCCGTCTGACTGGCAACTTGTCCAAGGTCTTCTCCCGTAATCAGCATCATGTCATGTTTCTTTAATGCCATCTGTTCTGCGATTCGCATCATGAATCTTCGAACGAGAATGGTGGTTTCATCTTCCGGACAATTCTGTACAATCTGTTCTTGAATTGGGAGTAGATTTACTACATACATTTTGATGGAACCCATGTATCCTGCAAGCACGCTACACAAGTCTTCGACCTTCTTCTGTGCACGCTGGCTTGTGTACGGATAGGAATGGAAATGAATGGCTTCAATGCGCATTCCTCTCTTCGCCATCATAAATGCAGCAACCGGGCTATCGATACCGCCAGACATCAGAATCAAACCTTTTCCGTTCGTTCCCAGCGGAAGACCGCCAAAACCTTTAATTTTATCGCGATAAATATATGCTGCTTCCGCACGAACATCGACAAACAGAAGCACATCTGGTTCGTGAACATCAACGTGAAGGACCTTACAAGTCTTTAGGATTGTTGCACCGACCTGACGTCCGATTTCAGGTGACTGAACCGGAAACGTCTTGTCGACTCTTTTCCCTTTTACTTTGAAAGATTTCACGCCTTCTTTCTCGATAATATCCATCATGTATTCTGCAGCAACTTTGCCGATGGTTTCAATATCTGGCACGCAAGCTTTCGCCGGGCTCACTGTCGCAACGCCGAACACTTTGGAAGCAGTGCGAACAACATCCTTCTCTGGCACATCTGCCGGTACCTTGACGAGCATCAGGCCACCAATCCAACGCGATTCTACATCCGAATAGATGGATAGCGCACCGCGTACGCGTTCCAGCAATACTCTTTCGAAATACGGTCGGTTCATTCCCTTGAGTGCGACTTCGCCACATCGAACAATGTAAAGATTTTTTTCCATGTTTCTCTCCTATCTGAAGCTGCCGAGTCGGCGGAACCGGCTCACCGCAGCCTTCAATCGATCTATTACAAAATCCATCTCTTCCAAAGTATTGAACTCCGAGAAGCTGAAACGGATTGCGCTTTCAATTTCCTTGTGGCTCATTGACATCGCTTGAAGCACGTGACTGTCCCCCGTATGATGCGATGCGCAAGCCGAACCAGTAGATACGTAAATTCCGTCCTGTTCCAGCGTATGAAGAAGAACTTCACCGCGCGTTCCGAGGAAGGAAAAATTAATGACGGATGGGCAGCGTGTTCCGAAATCCTGCAATTCATAGCCTTGCTGTGCATATCCATTAAGCTGTACATCGGGGATTTCTTCAATAACGGCATTTCGGAAATAATCATTGACCTGCGCCATTTGGTGTTGTTTGTTCATCATGTCTACGGTCGTCATCTCTACCGCACGGCCTAGACCCGCAATACCTGGCGTATTCTCTGTACCAGAGCGGAGTCCATTCTCCTGACCGCCACCAAGAATATGAGGCGGTATACTCAAGCCTTTTCGAATATAGAGTGCACCTACACCCTTCGGCCCATGGAATTTATGACCGCTAATAGAAACCATATCAAAAGGGACATCCTCAAAACTCATTTTACCAAACGCCTGAACCGCATCCGTGTGGAAAATAATTTGGGTTCCATGTAAGGCATTGAACTCTTCGACGATGTGATAGCAAGGAAGCACCGGTTCAATGGTTCCCACTTCATTATTGACAGCCATCATCGTGACAAGTATTGTCTTCTCATCAAGAGCAGCCTTGAGTGCCTGGGGCTCCACATATCCATCCACACTGGAAGGAAGGTAGACAACTTCAAACCCATCTTCTTCCAATCGTTTCATGCACTCCAGCACAGCAGGATGCTCTAATACAGTGGTGATGATTTTATTTCCACGTCTCCGCATCTTACGGCAAGCAGAGAAAATTGCCATATTGTCGCTCTCTGTTCCTCCTGAGGTAAAAACAATTCGGCCGTCATAAGGAAACGCCTTCGCAACTCGTTCTCGTGCTTCAAAAAGGTAATTTCCTGCTTCAAATCCTAAGGAATGCAGCGAAGAAGGATTTGCGAAGTGATTTCGCTGGATTTCTGCCATGAGGTCCGTTACTTCGTCATATTGTCTTGTTGTCGCACTATTGTCCAGATATATCATATTATCCCTTCTTGTATTCTGTTGTTCGATCGTTTTGTCTATCAATTGCAACGCAATGAAGCCTTATCATAAGCATAACGCTGCAATTACCATTTCGCAGATACTATATTACGGTAAAAAAGCTCCCCGAGTTGGGGAGCTTTTGATTATTTCGCGTAATCGGAAGCTCGTGTTTCCCTGATAACGTTAACTTTAATCTGTCCAGGATATTCCAGTTCGCTTTCGATTCTCTTTGCCACTTCATGAGCGAGCATTGGAACTTCTTCGTCTTTCACCTGATTTGGTTTAACGGTGATTCGAATCTCACGGCCTGCCTGAATTGCATAAGACTTGTCTACGCCCTTTGTCGTATTTGCAATTTCTTCCAAACTTTCCAATCTCTTGATATAAGATTCTAATGTCTCGCGACGAGCACCCGGTCTCGCTGCAGAAAGTGCATCCGCTGCAGCAACCAATACAGCTTCCATCGTGGTCGCTTCTACATCGCCATGGTGAGCCTGTACGGCATTAACAATCTTCCAGTTCTCCTTGTATTTCTTGCAGATATTCGCACCGATTTCCACGTGAGTACCTTCAACTTCGTGGTCAATGGATTTACCGATATCATGAAGAAGTCCCGCACGTTTTGCGAGTCTAGGATCGTATCCCAGCTCTGAAGCCATCAGACCAGCCAATAGAGATACTTCGATAGAATGTTTCAATACATTCTGGCCATAAGAAGTTCTGTACTTCAGTCTTCCAAGTAGTTTCACCATCTCTGGGTGCAAGTTGTGAACGCCGGTCTCGAAGCAAGCCTGTTCACCTTCTTCTTTGATGATGTTGTTCACTTCCTTGGTTGCTTTCTGCACCATCTCTTCAATTCTTGCCGGGTGGATTCGGCCATCTGTAATCAACTTCTCCAGTGCCAGACGAGCAATTTCGCGTCGAATTGGATCGAAGCCAGAGATGATTACAGCTTCCGGCGTGTCGTCAATAATCAAATCAACGCCAGTCAATGTCTCGATTGCACGGATATTACGTCCTTCACGGCCAATAATTCTGCCCTTCATGTCATCGCTCGGAAGCGGAACGACTGATACGGTTGTTTCGGCAACCTGATCTGCTGCGCAGCGCTGAATCGCCATTGTGACAATCTCTCTTGCACGCTTATCTGCTTCTTCCTTCGCTTCGGATTCTACTCGAACAATCATTGCGGAAGCATCCTTGCGGATGTCTTTCTCAACTTCTTCAAGCAGAACTTGCTTCGCTTCTTCTTGTGTAAAACCAGAAATTTTCTCCAGTTCCTGTAGCTGCTTCGCGATGTTCTCATCGACACGCTGATGCTTCTCGTTAAGAGAGCGTTCTCTCTTGGTTAAATTGTCCTCGCGTTTTTCGACGTTGTCCATCTTGCGCTCCACATTTTCTTCTTTCTGAAGAATGCGTCGCTCGGATTTCTCTACTTCTTTTCTTCTGTCACGAATCTCGGTCTCGAGATCCTGTCTCAGCTTGTGTGTTTCTTCCTTTGCCTCCAGGATTTTCTCTTTCTTGATGTTCTCTGCTGCGTTCTCTGCATCTAAAATCAAGTTCTGAGCCTTCACTTTAGCATTTCCGATTTTCTTCTCTCCAACGGATTTGCTAAGAAGGTACCCAATCAACAGTCCAACGATTAGAAACACAACAGCTGCAACGACTGTACCGATCGTAATCACTGTCATGTCCTCCTTAAATATTTATAAGTCGATTTAATTAGTGTATTCCAATACGAATCAACTGGAAATTTAACCCCAGTAGAATTTCATAATCATACGAGGCAATTATAAACTTTTTTATGTAAATAGTCAATATATGCGACTTGCTTTTGAGTAGTGCCCCAATCCGTTGTACCTATGATTGAATCAATCGTTGCGCGATTTTTTCGAAATTTCGAGTAATATACGAATCGTCCTTCAATACAATTGGAATTCCAGCATCTGCAAATAATCGAATTCTGTCGTCCTCTAGAATCATCCCCAGAATATCGCATTTAAAACGACTATTGATTTCCTTTGCATCAACTTCTAGCTGTTCATGAATCAAATCTGGTTTCATGCGATTAATTATGTATCGTCTCCGCAATACACGATTTCGAATTAGTTGATCCTCGAGCATGTCCGCATTGCGGAGTGCCATTGGTTCAGGTGTCGTTACAATAATCGTTTCATCGGTCTTGCATGCGCAGCCGAGAAGGAATTCATCCACACCCGCTATACCATCAACTACAATACAATCAAATTCTTCTTTTGCCAGAGCAAGAAGTGCTTGCCACTTCTGTTCATCGAAATTCTTCCGGTCTTCAAGCAATCCACCCGGAAGCAAATAGAGATTCTTCGCCTTGCTGACATGAATAGCTGCTTGCTTTAAAGAGCATACATCATTCATCACGTCAAAGGCATGATAGATTGCTTCATACTCTACGCCAAGCAAGAGATCTAACGTACGAAATCCTGGATTCATATCAATTAGCAAGGTGCTTCGGCCAAGCAAAGAGAATGCAGATGCTAAATTCACCGCAATCACTGATTTACCCGTACCGCCTTTACCAGAAGCAATGTAGAACGATTGATTCATTTTTTACCCCATATATCCCTCAGTTTTCAGACTGATGTATTTTCCTTCACCCAATATGATGTGGTCTAGAATCTTGATTCCCATCACTTTCGCGACTTCCACGAGTCGCCTTGTCGATTCGATATCCTCTCGGCTCGGCGTCGGATCTCCGCTCGGGTGATTATGTGCTAAAATAATTCCAGCGGCACCTTTTCGAATTGCCGGTCGGAATACATCACGCGGGTGAATCGATGTGAAAGTCAGCTCGCCAATCGAAACAGTTACTTTCGATTCCACCTCACATTTCGCATTCACCAAGATTGCAATCAGATGTTCCTGTTTGAGTCCGCGGAGTTCTTCCATAAGCACATTCGCTACAGCGTCGGGGTTTCTCATCGAATCACGAGGAAGCATCTCATTTCTTGCGCTATACCTTCTGGCGAGTTCCAAGCTCGCTACAATGGAACAGGCTTTGCTGACGCCGATTCCATCTAGCTGCGTCAGTTCGCGAACATCTGCATCTGGAAGAGGCCCGATTTCCCGATTGGAATAACTCAGCACATCCTCCGCAAGTTGCACCGCTGATTTGCTAGAAGTCCCCGTCCGAATCACCAGTGCTATCAGTTCTGCCGTACTCAGGCTTCCAGCACCCGAATAGAGCAATTTCTCTTGCGGGCGTTCAAGTTCAGGCATTTCTTTAATACTCATCATTCATGCTCCTTTACTAACATTTCGTTATGGTTCGGGAGCACTTGGGCTTCGATTAATTTACTTCACTTCTCTGCGAATTTCGCTTATCACAGCGAATTCACTAGCTTCAAGTATTATAACAAAAGAGGCAGAAGCCATCAATTGACCTCCGCCTCGCATAAATCATTTTGTCAAACTATCGCAAGCATTACAAACAGTTAGACATAATTTCGCTGAAGTATCGTGATATTCTGAAGTGCCAGGAGCACAAGTGTCACATTAACAACGCTCAGTAATGTGTTCAAAATACCATTCTGGAATTCCACCTGATTAACGACCATTACGAGAACTACTACGCCTTGCATCAAGATGCCAAGACGAGTTCGCGCCGTATACATATTGGCGTAATCTTTCTCACGCCCTTCCAAGAAAATCTCAGAAGTAGTGAGATATTTCGCAAGATGCATCGTCGAAACAACAATCTGCGCCACAATCAAAAGAACGAAACCATACAGAATCTGAGTTTCTTTGACACCAAAAAGATGAGCGATTGGCATATAGAACATCGCAAGGATATTAAACAGTACAATCAAATACAGGAAAAACCGACATTTCTGAAGTGCGGTCAATCCTTCTCGATTCAGCTGTCTATTCTTCTTTGGTGCACTCTTTTTCTTCTTAAACTTCTTACTGCTCATCACATTCACCCGTCATCGTTACAATCGCATTCATCACTTCTTCAATCGTCATATCCGATGTATCCAGAAGAACTGCATCTTCTGCTTGCTTCAGTGGATTCAGTTCACGGTGCATATCCTGATAATCGCGTTCTTTGATATCTTCAAAAATAGAATCAAGGTCTGCGTCTTTGCCCGCTTCAACCAGTTGGTCATAACGGCGTTTTGCGCGAACCATCGGATCCGCAGTGAGGAAAACCTTCACTTCCGCGTTCGGAAGCACATTGGTTCCGATATCTCTTCCGTCCATTACTACACTCTTTCCCGCCGCAATCTCGCGCTGGAATGAAACAAGCTTCGTACGAACCGCTGGCAACTTCGAACATACCGATGCCGCCTTAGAAATTTCCGGCGTACGGATTTCTCCGCTCACATCGTTTCCGTTAACATAGATGTGATTATCTTTAAAATCAATGACTGTCTGTTCCAACGCATCCGATACAGCCTTCTCATTGGTAGTGTCCACGTTATTCTGTGCAAACGTCCAACCGATTGCGCGATACATCGCCCCTGTATCGATGTACTCCATATTCAGTTTCTCTGCCACCAATTTGGCGATGGTACTTTTTCCCGCTCCACCGGGACCGTCTATTGCAATGCGAATCATATTTTTACCTCGTTAATTATTTTGATTTTTGTTCTCGTCCTTGACTTTCTTCGGACGAGGTCTCGCCTTATCGGCTTCGAGCAAATTGTTGACTTCCTGGACGAAGGTGTTCACGTCGGTGAATTTGTGATATACCGATGCAAAACGAACGTAAGCCACCTGATCCAAGCTGCGCAGTTCATCCATGATGAGCGCACCAATCATCTTGCTCTCGATTTCCTTCTCCATGGTGTTATTGAGGCCGCGTTCAATGCGATCAGCAATTTTCTCAACATCTTCATAAGTAATCTGCGTCTTCTCGCAGGCTTTAAGCAAGCCATTAATCAACTTATTGCGATCGAAACTCTCACGACGTCCGTCATTTTTCACGACAACGAGCAGCGAGTTTTCGATTTTCTCAAATGTTGTGAAACGCTTATGGCACTTCTCACACTCACGGCGACGACGAATCGCCAGGCCATCCTCAACGGGTCTGGAATCGATTACTTTCGTATCTGAATAATTACAATAAGGGCATTTCATCGTTGTACCTCCTGGATAATAACTGATGAACCAAAGGCTTGTTATTTTTCCTTACAGTAAGTAATTACTTTCTTCATTACCTTGTTGTAGAGCATGCTATCATACAGACTGTTCTGCTCTGCGTACTCCTTGAGTGTCGTACCAGCCTGGCTTTCTAGGTCAGACTTCGTCATGTTGTTATCCGATAGCAGTTTATTAATATATGCACGGTATTGTTTGCTCGTAATTTTGATGTTTAATTCTTTTGCAAGCTGACGAGCAACGAGTTGCTGCTTAACGGTATTCTTTGCATAAGCTTTTACTTGCTTGTTAAAAGTAGATTCGTCCATACCCATGTACTGCTTCAGAAAATCCGAATACTCCATGCTGTACTGTTCCGCAAGGTTCTTATAGGTGGACTTCATTGTCTCCTGTGCTGCAGACAACTCCTTCTTCGGATACTTCTTCACCTTTGTATTCTTTACAATCTTGCTGAAAAGAGAAGAATATACATCGGAGAGTGCGTCTTCTTCATTCTGTTTCTTGAGTTTCTTACGAATCGCTTTCTCGTATTCTTCCGTAGTCTTATAATCCGTGTTCTTCTTGACAAAAGCATCGTTATAGGTCGGTGTGACCGTCTTTACGATGGCATTTACGGTAATGGTGAACACAACTTTCTTGCCTGCTACATCAGAGTTAGAATAATCTGATGGGAACTTCAAATGGAGCTTGAATTTATCACCAACTTTATGGCCGACGATTCCCTCACTGAAGCCATCAATCATGCTGTCGTTTGCAATGTCCAATGTAAAATCTTCGGAAGATCCGCCGTCGAACGTCTTTCCGTTGATTTTACCGACATAATCAATCTTGACAGTACTCTTCTTTGTTACAGTGCCGGACTTCACATCTTTCGTAGTTGTTGCAGCCTTAATTGCCGAGTCGATTTCCGACTGAACATCAGATTGCGATACAGCTTTTACCTTCTTCGTATATTCAATATTCTTGTAATTCCCAAGCGTAATGTACTCGGTCAAATCGTCATAATCATAGGTACTCGGAACAAAAATAACATTCTTCTGAACGTACCAATAAGAACCAATAATTGCAATTGCTACCAAAACGGCAACAATGGTGACGATAACTTTCTTGGATTTTAGCTTTTCCAGCATATAAAAACACCTCATTATTCATTAACATCTTGTGCCTCTCTAGGGGAAGACACACAAAGAATGTTAACATAATGAGGTATAATTTTCAACTGATTAACGCTTACTACAGGTCCAGCTTATAGTCGCCGAAATGAATCAATCCGGACTTCCTCATCCCCAGATCTACAACATAAGCAATTACTGCCGGCAAGATAATGTGAGTAATCAAAATAAGGGCGAAAACCTTACCCGAGAACCCCATTGCAGTCAGTGTTCCAATTTGTCCAACAAACCCACATGTTCCCATGCCAGCGCCCACCGGCGTACACTTCATGTGGAAAAGCACTGTCGAAATTGGCCCAACGACTGCTGCTGCCACCGTCGGCGGCACGAGAATCCATGGATGTCGCACGATATTAGAGACCTGAAGCATCGATGTTCCAATACCCTGCGCCGCCAAACCACCAACGCCATTCTCACGGAAACTTGCTACTGCAAATCCCACCATCTGCGCGCAGCATCCAGCAACAGCTGCACCGCCAGCAAGACCAGACAGATTCAACATGACGCAAAGTGCTGCACTGGAAATCGGTGCAGTCAGCACCAGCCCAACGACGACGGCAACGATGATTCCCATTGCAAAGGGGCGAAGCTGCGTCGCATTCATGATGATCTTTCCAAGACCATTCATCAGCGCTGATACCCCTGGACCAATCAGGCTCGCAGTTAATTGTCCCATAATAATTACAACAGCGGGCGTAATGATGATATCAATCTTTGTTTCTTTCGAAACTGCTTTACCGAATTCCGCACCAACAACCGCACTGATAAAAGCACCGGCCGGACCGCCGAGAGTCGCGCCCATACTTCCCGTTACAACACTGCAGAATATAACGAGATTCGGTGCCTGCAAGCTGGCAGCGACCGCAACACCAATGGCAGCACCCATCATTCCGCTCGCTGCGGTTCCAGTATTCACCAGGAAGTTCGCAGCAGTTCCCACAACGCCGGACTTCGTCACATGAAGAAGAATTTGTTCGCCAAGTGTCTTCAGAATTGTACCAATCAGAAGCGAACCGAACAATCCAAGTGCCATCGCTGATAAGGCATCTTGAAAATATCTTTTTACACTGAATTCAATGTTTTTTCGTTTGATAAATGCTTTGCACTTTGCCATAATAGTTCCTTTCATCTTATGGATAGTGATATATGTCGAAACCGATGTTAACACTTATCTTTACATGTGTCAAGACACTTTGCACTTCAAAAATTATAAAAAACAGCCACGCAATAGCATAACGCTAGTGCATGGCTGCATCGTTTCGTATTGATTGGTAAAATTTGCTTTTACCGATTATTCCTGCTCCGAGGAATTGCTATTATTCATTTCGGCCTCACGGCGACGTTTCGCTTCTGCAATTTTCGCCTGAGCACGCTGCCGCTTAAGACGAGCATTCTTGTCCATCAGATACCACCACAGGCAGGCGCAGAACGCCACGAATAAGGAGGCTCCAATCAGAATGCCGAAATGACTAACCACGTAGTCCATGATTAGTTAGCTTTCTTTGCAGTTTCGCACAGAGCTGCGAAACCTGCTGGATCGTAAATTGCCATCTCAGACAGCATCTTTCTGTTCATCTCAATACCGGACTTCTTCAGACCGTTCATAAACTTGCTGTAGCTGATGCCATTTGCTCTGGAAGCTGCGTTGATTCTTGCAATCCACAGTCTTCTGTATTCTCTCTTCTTGTTCTTTCTACCAACATATGCAGAACGGAGAGCTCTCATTACAGCTGGGTTTGCAGCCTTGAAGTTTCTGCTCTTCTGGCCATAGAAACCCTTTGCCTGCTTAATAATCTTCTTATGTCTTTTGCGTGCGGTAACACCTTTTTTAACTCTTGCCATATCTTAATACCTCCCTGATTACTTCGCCAACGATCTCAGCATACGCTTTGTATCTGCACTTGTCAGAACGGAAGACTTTCTCAGTCCTCTCTTTCTCTTAGCCGTCTTCTTCGTCAGGATGTGGCTCTTGTATGCCTTGTTTCTCTTGATCTTGCCAGATCCGGTGAGCTTCATTCTCTTGCTAGCGCCTCTGTGAGACTTCATTTTGTTTTTTGCCATTACGCTTTCCTCCTAAAATAAAACTTATTTGTTGCTCTTTGGTCCCAGGAACATGGTCAGGCTTCTGCCCTCGAACTTCGGCTTCTTCTCAACGACACCGAACTCCGATACTTCCTCTGCAAAGCGGTTCATCACATCGAAGCCCTTCGATGTGTAATCACGCTCTCTTCCGCGGAACCGCAGACTTACCTTCAGCTTGTCCCCATTCTGTAAGAACTTCTTCGCTGTATTCGCTTTAACCTGTATGTCATGCTCCTCGATGAAAGTGCTGAGACGAACCTCTTTGACCTGAGTCACTTTCTGGTTCTTCTTCGACTGCTTCTCTTTCTTCTGAAGTTCATAACGATACTTTCCATAGTCCAGGATCTTGCATACCGGCGGTTCTGCATTCGGCGAAACATTTACCAAATCCAGATTGCTCTCATCGGCTAATGCCAGCGCCTCCTTGGTGCTCATAATGCCACGCATTTCGCCATCGGCATCAATGACGCGAACTTCTTTTGCACGGATCTCATCATTGATCTGTCTGCTGTCTTTGTCTCTATGATCTCTACTAATCGCTCTTACCTCCATACATTAAAAAAGCGGATACAGAAGTATCCGCAACAAAAACAAGATAAAAGCTTGTATATGATTACCGCATGCACGTTGTGGTACGGTGAGAAGCGGATAACTTCTTCTTTGACTGTAATATATTACTCCACGAGAACTACAGTGTCAAGGATTTTTTCAATATTCCTTATTCGTGGTACAATGTAGTATAGCACATTAGAACAAATTTGTACATTGCTTACCCGATATTGGCGAAAAGCAATTCGCGTTATTCAGAAAGGAATCGATTCCACAATGAAAATTCAAGATATCCATCCGATAATTCTCGCCTCGAAATCGCCTCGGCGTCAAGACATCCTACGAGCGCACGGCGTTGATTACATTGTCCGCCCTACCGATACAGACGAAACATTACCGGACGGCATCGCACCTGATGAGGCAGTTAAACTGCTATCCCTAGAGAAGGCAAAAGCTTGTCTCCAGTCACTTCCGAACGCCGAATTTCCTTCCGGTATGATTGTTGCGGCAGACACCATCGTCTACAAAGACGAAATTCTCGGAAAGCCGCACGATGAGGCAGATGCCTTCCGCATGCTTTCATCGTACCGCGGAACAGTGCATCAAGTTATGACCGGCGTGACGTTAATCGACATTGCCAGTCGTAGAACAAAATCGTTCTGTGAGGTGACGAACATCCATTGCAAAGATTATACCGATGAAGACATCTATCAATATATCCGAAGTGCAAAGCCTTATGACAAAGCGGGTGCCTACGGTATTCAAGAAGAGTTTTCCGAATACATTGACCGCTGTGACGGAGATTACGAGAACGTAGTCGGATTACCCTTTGAACGCCTTGCACAAGAAGCAGAAGATTTTATGAGCCTGACAAACGATTAAACAAAAGGAAGTAAGAAACCGGTGGATTTCTTACTTCCTTTTTGATTCTAACCATTAATGACCATATACATCGCTGCGACAATCATCACAACGAACACTGCCATAATCACTTCAATGACATCTCCAATCAGATGATCTTCATTCTCGAAGGACATCGACTTAATTCTGAGATTTGCCGAATTTTGCGTCCAGAGATACGGATTTCCGAGCCGTTTTCCAAAATACTGTACGCCCCCAAGAACGTGCTTATCAAACCAAATAAATACTTTATAAAGTGCCACAGAGACAGCATTTACCATTTTCGGAAGTGGCTTTCGGTAAAGCCAATCGAAGTCCAAACTGATTTCGTCGTGCGGTTTCATAATGCGAAGCGTGATGAAGAACGGCAGCGAACCACCCACAATGATTGCGACGTATTCCATGATGTGCGGTAAAGTGAACGGATCCACCACCGTCTGAAATGCAAGCTGTTTATACAGGAGATCCGGACGAACACCAAAAACAACAGACATCACCGTTCCGATAACAATCGCTACTAGCATTGAGCTCGTCGTAGTACGAACATGGAAATCATTCTTGCATTCTCCAAAGAATACGAAATAGTTAATCTTTAATGTAATGGAGAGAAGCGTACCAACACCAGCAATTGTAATCAATACCGATGGCAAACCATCCCCATATCCATGTAAGCTTTCCATAACCAGCGCTTTACTAGCAAACCCCGACAAGAACGGAAATCCAGCAATCGCCATGGAAGAAATCAGGAAACAGATGGATGTAACCGGCATCTTCTTGCGAAGGCCACCGAGCTCTGTAATCTTACAAGTACCCGTTGCTTTCAAAATAGCGCCTGCACACATCAAGAGTACACCCTTGAAGAAAATATTCGTAATCGCATGGGCCGAAGCCGCATCAATTCCTAATTCATTTCCGACGCCTAGCGCTGCAACCATCATTCCTAACTGGCTGACAATATGGTACGACAGAAGTCTTCGCATATCGTTCTCTAGAAGCGCCATGCAAGCGGCGAATACCGCCATGAAAGCCCCCACATAGATTAAAGCATGCGTTCCTGCAAAGAATGTAATTAATGCATAGATTGCGGATTTAGTAGTATATGATCCGAGATACACCGTTCCAGGAATGGTCGCTTCTGGATACGCATCTCCAATCCATCCGGTAAAAGGAGGAATCGCAGCATTCACACCGATTCCGATTAACATCAGCCAGAACGCGGCGCCATGATAGCCAGCGATATTCGTGATTTCGATACCATTATGGAAAATTTGTACT
>CAVFWT010000028.1:0-7556 GCA_963626305.1 bacterium
TTCCACAACAGCACCCTTGAATGCCATCTTCTTGTATTCCTTGATGGCCTTGTTCAGGATTCTTGCTCCTGCTGTTGCATCCTCATTGCTGAATGCGAATGCGCTGGAACCCTTGAGAACTTCAGACAGTCCTTCATATGGTGTTCCTTCGATAGCACGCTTTACAAGGGAGTTCTTGTATACGGTGAAGCCTACGCCACCCTCTCTGAGGTTCTTTCTCATGGCATCTGCTTCTGCTACAGTCAGTCCGAGGTAATCAATAACGACTACAGACTGAGCCTGTTCGAAACGCTCTTTGATTTCGTCGATGACAACCTGTTTTGCTTTTTTAGCTTCTACAGACATTTTATCTCCTTTCCTGACCGCCGGGCGGCCATAGTTTTGTTCCGAATGTCACACACGGTACAAAATACCCCGCTATGGAGACAGCGGGGTTCAATTTATATTGTACCTCGGCGGGAAATTAAGCTTTCGCACCCGCTGTCTACGGTTGATATTCGATTTTGATTTTAGACGATTAGCCCAAAGATGCGTTGTTAATCTTAACGCCGGCACCCATCGTGGAAGCCATGGAGATGCTCTTGAAATACTGTCCCTTTGCTGCGGATGGCTTTGCCTTCGCAATAGCGCCCAGGAGAGCATTCGCATTCTCAACCAGCTGCTCGTCAGTGAAAGACTTCTTTCCAATGATAACGTGGATAATGTTTGCCTTGTCCAGACGATACTCCACCTTACCAGCTTTGATGTCTTCCAGTGCTTTAGTTACATCCATTGTAACGGTTCCGGACTTAGGGTTTGGCATGAGGCCCTTCGGACCAAGAACTCTACCCAGACGTCCTACAACGCCCATCATATCCGGTGTTGCAACTACTGCGTCGAAGTCAAACCAGTTTTCCTGCTGAATCTTCTGTGCCATATCTTCTGCACCTACATAATCAGCGCCAGCTGCTTCTGCTTCCTCTGCCTTCGCACCCTTTGCGAAAACCAGAACCTTCTTGCTCTTACCAGTTCCGTGTGGCAGTACAGTAGCTCCTCTTACCTGCTGATCTGCGTGTCTTCCATCTACACCGAGGCGGATGTGCATTTCGATTGTCTCATCGAACTTTGCAGTAGCAAGTTCCTTTACGTGCTGTACAGCTTCTGCTACTTCGTAAGTCTTAGTCTTATCGAAGTTCTTTACAGACTCGCTGTATCTTTTACTTCTCTTTGGCATTTTTTCCTCCTTGTGGTACTAACGGCTTTCGCCTCCCACTGTCTTAGCCTTCTACCGTGATACCCATGCTGCGTGCTGTACCCTTGATCATATCTGTAGCAGCTTCAAGGGATGCGGCATTCAGGTCCGGCATCTTAGTCTTAGCGATTTCCTGAGCCTGTTCCAGTGTAATGGAAGCAACCTTACGCTTGTTCGGTTCACCAGATGCAGTCTCAATTCCTGCTGCTTTCTTGATCAGTACTGCTGCTGGTGGTGTCTTGCATACGAAGCTGAAGCTTCTGTCCGCATAAACAGTGATAACAACAGGGATGATCATTCCAGTCTGATCAGCGGTCTTTGCATTGAACTGTTTGCAGAAGTCCATAATATTTACGCTCTTCTGACCCAGTGCAGGACCAACTGGTGGTGCAGGAGTCGCTCCCCCGGCAGGAATCTGTAGCTTGATGTAGCCATCAATTTTCTTTGCCATCGTCTTCTCCTTTCCTCAATAAAGATTATTGAATTTTTCCAACCTGTGAAAATTCAAGTTCCACAGGAGTATCTCTACCGAACATCGACACTTTGGCTTTGACAATCTGCTTGTCCGGGCTAATCTCTTCGACAATGCCCATCTGTCCTTCGAAAGGACCCCCGATAATGCGGATTGTTTCGCCCACGACGATGTCCAGGTCGATTCGCATCTTCTCGACACCCATATGTACCACTTCTTCTTTTGTTAGTGGAATTGGGTCCGAGCCATGCCCTACAAAGCCCGTAACGCCTTCGGTATTACGAACCAAGTACCAGGTTTCGTTATTGACAATCATCTTGACGATGACATATCCCGGGTACAACTTGCGAGTCTTGAGCTTGCGAGTCTTCGGATCTAGATAATCAGTGGTCGGAATGATCACTTCTTCAATCAAATCCTGCATTCCACGGTATTCCACCATCTTCTCGATGTTGTTTTTAACCTTGTTCTCATAGCCTGAATACGTGTGTACCACATACCACTTCGCAGTACCATCTCCACGCAAGCCCTCTCCCTCAAGCGGAGACAGCGATGTGGAGTTCGCATTCATGTTATCTGTCATGTCTGCCATACTAATTACTCCCAATATCTTAGGAAAGTGTAATTCCGAGCACTTTTTGCAGCAATGCCAGGAAGCCAGTGTCTACTAGCCAGAAGCCCAGCGCAAAAACGCCGCAGATAACAAACACGGTCAGCGTGCTGCTCCCAAGTTCCTCCTTGGTTGGCCACACGACCTTCTTGAACTCTTCTCTCACGCCTGCAAAATAGCCGATGATTGCGCGAAAGATGTTCGGTCTGCCCGTTTCCTTCTTTCCGTTCTGTTTTTCATTACTCATGATAATGCTCCATGTGAATCAGTGATTACTTTGTTTCCTTATGAAGAGTTTCCTTACCACAGAACTTGCAATATTTTCTCAGCTCGATTCTGTCTGGGTCGTTCTTCTTGTTCTTCATTGTGTTGTAGTTTCTCTGCTTGCACTCTGTGCATGCCAGGATGATCTTGTTTCTCACGGTAAGTTCCTCCTCATTCCGCTATAAATATAGTGTTGCAAAATCCTTATTCACTCCAAAATCAGAGCAGGTTTTGGACTGCTCTGATTGTTTTTCCATAAAGTTGCTAAATAATATTACTCTGATTCCTTGTCAAAGTCAAGCACTTTTCTGGGGAGTTTCTTTGTTTTTAAATCATTTATTTTGTCTTAACGGTTTTCTTACTGCTCCATTTAGAGTAATACGTCTTTCCGCTCTTCTTCATATATGTTCGAACCTGAACATAATATTTTTTCTTCTTCGAAAGCTTCTTGATTTTCTTCGACTTACTAGTCTTCGATGCCGTTGCATACTTCGCACCAGACATATTCGACTTCTGTGAATAACGGATCTGATAGCCGGTCATCAACTTTTGATTTGCCTTGCTTGCTTTCGCCCAAGTTGCAGTGAAGCATTTCTTGCCCTTCTTCACTTTGAACTTCTTTACAACATATTTCGAATATCCGCTCAGAGTTTTCACGTTATTCTTTGTGCCGCATACAGTGCAAATGTCATATTCAGAGCCATTCTTCAGGTATCCAGCTGCATTTTTTACATGCTTCCAATTGTGGTTAGTCTTCGAAATGCTTTTCGCAGAGCTCTCATCACTTGCACCGCATACAGTGCAGTGCTTGGACTCGCTTCCTTCTGCGGTGCAAGTAGCTTTCTTGTCAACAGTGTACTCATCCGACCAAACGTGAGTGCCGTCCTTGCATTCGAAGTTGATGAACTTCGAGTTTGCATCCGCATACGTCTTTGCAGTAGACTGTGGGTCTGCGACAATTGTCAACTTTCCATAGGTGGAAACCATCGAATCATCTCGATCGAATACGTTTGTGCCAAAAGTCGTTGTATTGCTTTCCACGTAAACTTTCTTCATGTTCGTATCATATTCGAACGCCTGATCTTCTACCGTCTCAACATTTTTAGAAAGAGTAATATCACCCAGTGCTTTACAGTTGTAGAAAGCTCTTGCTCCAATTGTCATCAGAGTTTCCGGAAGCTCTACGTTCTTTAAGCTGCTGCATTCCGCAAATGCACTTTTTCCAATTTCAGTCACACCATAAGGAATTGTCACGCTCTCCAGCTTCTTGAACTGCACGAATGCTCTTCCGCCAATCTGTCTAATGGATTGATCAATTGTAATGCTGGTTACTTCATCCGCATAGTCCGCCCAAGGTGCGCTCGTTCCTGATGTATAATCCGCAATCGCACTAGGATTTTCGTCTACCGAAGAAATTACCAGGTTACCATTGTTGATGAACCACTTAACATTGTTGTCCTTATCGATTGCATAATGGCTCCAACCTTCATAAGGGAGCGTAGACTCTTCCGTTCCGGACTTCTTTGCATCGCATGCCTTGCAGTGAATCGACTGAATGCCCCAGGCATCATCAAACGCCTGTTTGTCCTGCGAGTATTCTGTATTCCAATCGTGCTCCAGGCATTCCCATGCGAGATTGTATGAAGTGTAAGTATCAACATATTTTCTCGTTGTTGAAGATGGAGAGCATACCAATGTCAGTGTTCCGCGTCTTCCATTTGCAGAAAAAGCAGTTAGTGCATAATTAACATCATTCGATTTTACAGTAACTCTGCCACCTTTTGTGATCTGAGTTGCAATTTTTCCAAAAGCATTGTCTTCAATCTTGCTGACATTCTCCGGAATCGTGAACTTCTCCAAGTTGCTGCACTCGTAGAACGCATCCGCGCAGATTGTTTTGACACCGGTTCCAATGGTCAGGCTTGATGTAGCAGTCTTATAGAATGCATATGCGCCAATCGTGGTAATGCCATCATCAATCACTACACTCGTGATTGATGAGCTGTACTCACCCCAAGGAGCGGAAGTGGTGCTTCCATCAGCATCATAGTTTGTCATTTCGCCGCTACCGCTGATTTTGAGCTGACCAGTGCTGTACAGTGTCCATGTCGCATTGTCACCACAGCTTCCGCTTGCGGTGACGTCTCCGCTATCGGCAAGTACTGGTACGCCATAAGCAACCATTACCATTACGCACATCAGCAGAGACAGAAGTTTCGAAAGCTTCTTCATGTTCTTCTCCTTTTGTAGAATTCGAGTTATAACACCTAGTCTTTATTAAATACGCCTTCGCGTTTCAATCGTTACTATTTAGTTTCTCTTCGTCTGCGGATTTCCGCCATCACAATTGCCGCCGCATTGGATGCGTTGAGAGAATTAATTTTACCCTTCATCGGAATGGATACGGTAAAATCACATTTCTCTTTCACCAGTTTTCCGATTCCGCGACCTTCATTGCCGATGACAATGGCCACGGCGCCATCTAGTCCTGCGCGATAATACGGCTCACCGTCCATATCGCAAGCAGCAATCCAAATTCCTTTCGCCTGAAGTTCTTCGATGGTGTGGCCGATATTCGTCACGCGAACCACTGGGATTTGTTCGATTGCACCCGCTGCGCTCTTAGCAACTGTACTCGTGAGACCACACGCACGGCGGTTCGGAATGATGATTCCGTGCGCACCCATACACTCTGCACTTCGGATAATTGCCCCGACATTATGTGGATCCGTAATTTCATCTAAAATGACGATAAACGGTTCCTCGTCCATGCTCTGGGCACGAGCGAAAATATCTTGCATTTCCGAATAATGGTACGCTGGAACTTCTGCGATAACGCCTTGATGCTTCTCGCCTGGAGCCATGTGATCCAGTTTGAATCGATCCACCATACTGATGGAAACACCGTGTTCTTTGGCGAGTGCCCGGATGATGGAAATCGAACCGCCGGCACCTTCCGCCATGTAGATGCGTTCTACATCACGGCCTGCGCGAAGTGCTTCGATTACAGGATTTCTTCCAACCAGAAGTTCTGGATGACTTTCCTCTGCATCCGTTGCAAACCCTTTCGAAATATTCATCGACTGATTGCACGATGTGTAATTTCTTCCGGAGGAGTTTCGGTTCCAGGAACGATTATTTCCAGTGCGCTCGCCGGCGTAGGAATTTCGTCCCGAACGATTTCCAAATTTCGTAGAATTTCCACGGTTGCTATTACCACTTCCGCCATGATAATCGCCGGAGCGATAGTCGCTGTTTCCAGTGCGATATTGCGAACTGCCGCTGCGGTAGTCACCATTGTTAGAACGATAATCCCTACCATTTCGACCGTAGCCGTTCTCTTTCTCCCCATAACGAGTCTTCCCGCGCGCTTCTCTGCGTTCGTATACGCCGTGTGCATCTCTGCGGTTTTTGCTGCCCTTCTTCTTTCCTGCCATCCTTACTTCCTCTCATATATTAGGAACTGATATTCAATTCCGTTCTCTTCATGGAGTTCACTTTCCCAAGTAACGTGAAATTCCGGGTCTTCATCCAGATTCACCATGAAGCGATCTGCACCGAGTTTTGCGTGCATTTTCGTGATGTAGAGTTTCTCACACCGCTGATAGAAGTGGCGATAGATACTTTCACCACCGATAATGAACACCTGATTACTGTCATACTGTTCCAACTCGTGGAGAAGTTCTTCTTCCGAGTTCACCGTGATGCAACGCTCCGCCTCGAACTCTTCATTGCTTGTCAAGACGTAGTTGACGCGCTTCGGAAGGCCACGCTTGTTCGGCAAGCTTTCCAGTGTCTTACGTCCCATTATCACCACTTTATCCATCGTGGTTTCTTTAAAATATTTCATATCTCCTGGGATATTCGCGAGCAGTTGTCCGCCGCAGCCAATTCCCCATTCTTCGTCTACTGCTACGATTAGATTCATAATCAGTCCTTTCGCATCGGAAGCCTAGATGGCTACCGGAATGTTTTTAACCTGAGGGTTATGCTGATAATTTTCGATGCATAAGTCATCTACGGTATAATCATAGAAATTCTTCACATCTGGATTCAGGGTCACCTTCGGTGCCGGGAACTGCGGACGCTGGATTAGTTCTTTGACGATATCCACATGGCGATCGTAGATGTGTGCATCCGAAATCACATGCACCAATTCACCCGCTTCGAGGCCGTTAACATTCGCCATCATCATCAGAAGGAGCGAATACTGTACGACATTCCAATTGTTCGCTGTGAGAATATCCTGCGAACGCTGATTCAGAATTGCATTCAGCGTATTTCCTTTGACATTAAACGTTACGCTGTAAGCACACGGCTCTAGATTCATCTCGTGAAGATCTGCAAAATTATACATGTTCGTCAAAATTCGCCGAGAGTAACGATCGTTCTCGAGAAGCCAGAGGACATTGTCGACCTGATCCATTTCACCCTGTTTGAACGGATATTTGACGCCAAGCTGATATCCATACGCTTTGCCAATGGAGCCGTCTTCGTCTGCCCACTCATCCCAGATGTGGCTCTTCAAATCATTCACATTGTTCGACTTCTTCTGCCAAATCCAGAGAAGTTCATCGAAAGCCAGTTTAATCGCTGTCGGACGAAGGGTCAACGCCGGGAATTCTTCACGAAGGTCATACCGATTTACCACGCCAAAATTCTTGATGGTGTGCGCTGGTGTTCCGTCCGGCCAATGCGGACGCACTTTCTGGCCTTCCGTACTGAATCCGTTATCAATAATATCTTGACACATCGTCGCGAAAAGCTGATCTGCTTTGCTCATCTATTACTCCTCTTCAATAATTCGAATTGCTTCTTCGATAATTTGATCCATTCGTTCCGTCTCTTCTGCTAAAAACAGATATCCGAGTAACGCTTCAAACCCCGTCGCAATCTTATAGATTCGCGGGTCTGTATTCCTTGGGCGAGACATTGAACGGTGATTTCTCGCCCGCTTGTAGAGACGGATTTCATCATCC
>CAVFWT010000029.1:0-14530 GCA_963626305.1 bacterium
GGTACTGCTCTGCATGGTGATTTGGGGATTCCTTCCCATTTACTGGAAATCGCTGATTCCCATTAACTCTTGGGTAATTATCGTATATCGCGTGCTGATGGTATTCGTCACTGCACTCCTGATTGCACTTCGCAATCACACGTGGTCCGAAATTTGGGCGCCACTTCGAGAAGACAAGAAGACTGTTCGGACGCTCTTTATTGCAGGTTTAATCATCACCGTGAACTGGTCCACCTACATCTGGGCGGTAAATGCTGGATACATCATTCAGACCAGCGTTGGCTATTACATCGAACCGCTCGCGGTATGCCTCATCGGAATTATCCTGTTCCATGAGAAAGTGACGAAATATAAGGTCATCGCTATGGTATTTGCGGCGGTTGCTGTTGTAACCATCATCGCGCATTTCGGCCAGGTGCCGGGAATTGCGCTCGGACTCGCCGCAACGTTCTCGGTCTATGCCGCAATCAAGCGGTCTGTTACGATTGATCCAGTTCTTTCGATGATCTATGAAACCATGTGGCTTGCACCATTCGCATTCATCCTCGCCGTTTATCTGGAAGTTACCGGCAAAGGGGCTATCGCTGTTGCAGCACCGTACCAGTACGTGCTGCTTCTGATTTGCGGAATCTTCACCGCTGGACCACTAATTCTGTTCGCTGCCGGCGCACAACGCACATCGATGTTCATCCTCGGTCTGGTTGAGTATGTAAGTCCAACGCTCCAACTCATCCTCGGCATCTTCCTTTATCACGAAGCGACCGACATGGTGCAGATGATTGCATTTGGTATCATTTGGATTGGCCTCGTATTCTTCACATATGGCGAGCTCAAAGATTCCAGAGCGATAGAAGAGTAAATTAAGAGAGACTTCCAATCGAATATATATTCAGATAAAAATAAATCCGCTTCACCGGGAAATTCCGATGGAGCGGATTTTTGTTTTAGCTATATTTGTGTGGCGAATATTCGGAAGCCGAGCCGATGGTATTTGTATCGACCTATTCGACGCGAAGGAAGTTGTGATATTCCTCCTCTTTCTTGTTCGCGCCATTTTCCTTCTTGCTGCTGATTTTCTCTTCGAAACGGTCTTTCGTACCGGTTGGAATCGGTGTTGGATATCCAGTTCCGAAGCATGCACTGCAGTAACCTTCGTTCGGTGCGTTGCCAATAATTTCATGGAGTGTGTTCACATCAAGGTAGCCAACGCTGTCGGCACCGACTTTCTCAGCGATTTTCTTCAAATCGTAATCGCACTGACAAGCGATGAGGTTCTCCTTGGTATCGACGTCAACACCGTAATAGCAAGCATCGGTGAATGCTGGTGCGGAAGACATAACGTGTACTTCGGTGGCGCCAGCGGAACGCACGAGCTGAATGATTCGTGTAATGGTGGTGCCACGAACGATGGAATCGTCGACGAGGACAACGCGCTTACCGGAGAAGGTGTTTCGGATGACGTTCAGCTTGATACGAACTTTGTCTTCCCGGTTCTTCTGACCCGGTGCGATGAAGGTACGGCCGATATATTTGTTCTTGATGAATCCCATTCCATAAGGAATTCCGGATTCCTCTGCGTAACCGATGGCAGCATCAAGACCGGAATCCGGTACACCGATGACGATGTCGGCTTCTACTGGGAACTGCTTCGCGAGAAGTGCTCCGGCACGGCGACGCGCTTCGTGGACGCTCTTGCCCTCAATCTGAGAGTCTGGACGTGCGAAGTAGAGATATTCGAAGATGCACAGCTTGTGCGGCTTCTCATTGCAATGATCGCGGATAGAGGTGATGCCATCCTTGTGGAATACAACAATTTCACCGGGATCGAGGTCGCGAATATACTCGGCACCGACTGCGTCTAGTGCGCAAGTCTCGGATGCAACGATGTAGGAACCGTCTTCTCTCTTTCCATAGCAGAGTGGACGGAATCCATACGGATCACGACATGCAATCATTTTCTGCGGAGACATGATGAGAAGGGAATACGCACCATCGATTTTGGAAATCGCTTTGGTAATCGCTTCTTCAATCGAGCTGCTTGTGATGCGTTCCTTCGTAATCACGTAAGCGATAACTTCCGAGTCATTCGTCGAATGGAAGATGGACCCCTGCATCTCGAGTGCCTGTCTTAATTCGAAGGCATTAACAATGTTCCCGTTGTGTGCCAATGCCATGCGTCCTTTGTGATGATTGACCACGATTGGTTGTGCGTTGATTCGGTCGTTGGCACCGGTAGTGCTGTAGCGGTCATGACCGATCGCCATATTACCAAAACCGAGACTGTCCAGTACCGAACGAGTGAATACATCGTTCACTAAGCCATTGTCTTTGTAGTGATTAAAAACACCGTCATCATTTACGACGATACCGCAGCTCTCTTGGCCTCGGTGCTGTAACGCGAAAAGTCCGTAGTATACGGTATCTGCGACGCTCTGT
Organism: bacterium; assembly: GCA_963626305.1. Lineage (GTDB taxonomy): Bacteria > Bacillota > Clostridia > Peptostreptococcales > Anaerovoracaceae > Mogibacterium_A. The sequence goes on from CAVFWT010000029.1 coordinate 2,437, forward strand.
CTTGTTGGACTGTAGATACCGAAGATGCCACATTCTTCGTGTAGATTGCTCATGTAATTTGCTCCTTACCTTTTTACAGAAATAACGAACAAATTATACAACTTTTTAGAGGAAATGAACAGTGCTAGAACTTGCTTTTCCTATTATTTTCCACTTTCTCCGTAGTTCGAAAGGACACGAGCCGAAGGATCGGAAACATCGCAACCCTCCCATTCCTTGTTCGGCATCCAGTAGTCCTTGATCATGTCGGACTGTCCTGGATAACTCTGTTCGAAGAGGTCGCGATACAGGAGGCTTTCCTTGGTGAACGGTGTGTGTTTCGGATATTTTTCCTTGGCAGCTTCCAAGTCCGCATCAGTATAGATGGTCTCCGCGTATTCCTTGATATCGTCAACCATGGAATGACCGACAGCGTCAGAGAATGCAGCTTTCTGACGCCACAGAATACTCTCTGGCAGAATCTCATCTTTCTCAAATGCGTGGCGAAGGAGATACTTACCCATGTCATATGTGTTCATCTTGAGTTCTGGATCAACCGACATGACATAGCGAACGAAATCGGTATCACCGAATGGTACGCGTCCCTCCATAGAGTTCGAAGCGATGCAGCGATCTGCGCGCAGTACGTCGTACTGGTGGATTTCATCGATTCTCTTTTTGGACTCCTTCTGGAATGCTTCTGCATCTGGTGCAAAATCAGTATATTTATATCCGAACAATTCGTCGGAAATCTCACCGGTCATGAGTACACGGATATCGGTGCTTTCGTGAATCTTCTTGCAGCAGAGATACATACCAATGCTGGCACGAATTGTTGTGATATCCCAGGTGCCCAGAATCTTGATAACTTCTGGAACAGTTGCGAGCACTTCTTCCTTTGTCATGTAGAATTCTGTGTGCTCTGCACCGATGTAATCGGCAACCTGGCGAGCATATTTTAAATCAATTGGATCGAGATCCATTCCGATGGCAAATGTGCGAATCTTACGTCCCAACAGCTTAGCGCTAATTGCACATACCAGACTGGAATCGAGTCCGCCGGAGAGAAGAAATCCCAGCGGTGCATCGGCATCCAGTCGTTCTTCAACGGAGTCAACTAGTTTCTGACGAATCTTTGAGGAAACGGTTTCCAAATCATCCTTCACATATTCGGTCACCGTCGTAAGATCCGCATATCGATAAAATTCTCCGTCAATCCAGTAATGTGCAGGAGGGAAGGGACGAATCGATTCGCATATTCCCACCAGATCTTTAGGCTCGCTGGCAAAGACCGTCTCACCGAACTGATCCTTTCCATAATACAGTGGACGAATTCCCAGCGGGTCTCTTGCGGCAATTAATTTATCCTGCTTGCCGTCGTACAGGAGAAGGGCAAATTCGGAATCCAGCATCTGGAACATATCCGTTCCGTATTCCTGGTAGAGCGGGAGGAGAATCTCGCAATCGCTATCGCTCTGGAATGTGTATTTATCCTCGAGCTTCGTCTTGAGTTCTCTCCAGCCGTAGATTTCACCGTTGCATACTACTGCACTTTCGCCGAGTGTGAACGGCTGCATTCCTTCTTCGGACAAATCCATAATGGCGAGTCGCTGGAATCCCAAGCGGCAAGATCCGAAGTCCTGAATTCTTGTCATATCCGGACCTCTGCTGATGGTTGCTTCAAAATGCTTTGCGAAAGCATCCAGCGAAAGTTTCTGTCCGGTCATTCCCATAATTGTGCACATAACGTACCTCCTATAATCTCTTTCTAATCTCTAAAATAAAAAATGCAGCCTATTTGTCCTACTTCTTTAGGACGAATAGCTGCTATCCGCGGTGCCACCTAAATTATCAAATACAATTCAGTATATGATCTCTTTTCGAAAGCTCTAACAAGCTCGTGTGATGTAACGGTCACAGGCCGTCGCCCTTACTCTCTTCGTTCACTAATGCAACTACGCATCGAGCGAACTTCCAAAGATTTCTGTTTGCAGCTCCCGGATGTTCTTCGCGCAACCTCTTCGCATGGCGTTTCCACTATTCCACCACTCACTGTAGCTGAACCTTTGCGGTACTTTTTCCGATCATTGCCTTTGGTTTATTAAATTATGTTCTTAATATACTCTCACACTTTGTGAATGTCAACAAAAATCCTAAAATAATTTGGTGGAAATTTACATAGAATGTTTTAATCGCTAAAAATAAAATTTCATTTCGATAGGAATTACGAGGCGTCTACCAGGACACCTCGTAGTATATAAAGCTACATTTATACAATCAATCCGTCGTGGTTAACTTTGAAATTCGAGCCATCGACCGCTATGTTTATTTTCTGAATTTCGTTGACTAGAATTGCATGCCGTTGTTAAAATTAACATCGAATAAGTAATTTTGGGAGGCAGTAACCTGAATGATTTTAAATACAACAGGAACACATATCTATATAGATCTTCGTTTTCCATGCCAAGAGAATGGGGAGAAGAGCCCCGTTGTAATCTTTAGTCATACTTTTGGTGGAAACGGAACGGATAATCAGCGGATGCAGCGAATTCTTATCGCAGGTGGGATCGCAGTATGTTCATTCGATTTCCGTGGCGGAAGCGGTTACAAGGAGGGACGGAGCGGCGGAGACATGCGGAACATGTCTGTTTTTACCCAGAAAGATGATTTGAATACTGTCGTTGACTTAATTAAAGAGCAAGAAGGTATTGATCCAGAACGAATCTATTTGCTCGGTGCAAGCCAAGGTGGATTCGTGTCGGCACTTGTTGCGAGTAATCGGCCGGAAGACATCAAAGGCTTGTTTCTCATATATCCGGCGATGTGTATTCCCGACGAAGCACGGCATCGATACGCTAGTATTGATGAGATTCCAGATGAAATCGAGCTGATGGGACTCACAATTGGAAAGGCATATTACCAGTGTCTGCTCGATTATAACTTCAAAGACGAGATACGAAAGTATAAAGGGAAGGTCTTCATCTTCCATGGCGACAAAGACGAGGTTGCTGACATTTCTTATTCAGAAGAAGCGGTAAAATTTTACGACAATGCGAAACTCTATGTCATGCGAGGCGAAGGTCATGGATTCTCGAAGAAAGTGCAGCGCCTTCTGTCGAGGTTCATTATCAATGAGATTCTCGGCCCGAGATAACGGGTAGAATAGGGATGCGTTAAATACGAAGTGTTTTGAATGTGAGATAATATTGTATAACGAAGGCGAACAACAGCCAGTGCTGTTGTCCGCTATTTTTAATCTAGACAATGTTACAGTTTTACGCTATAACATTTTGCTATCTTCTCAATGTATGTTAAAACTTACGTGAAAAAGAATATTGAAACAAAATCGAAGATTAAAAGCTTGGCAATCGGGACAATAGCAACAATTCTTGTATATGTATATGCGCTAAAAGCAAATTTGTTACAGAACATTGCAGTGAACATGCTTACATCGATAGCTTCAAATATACGTAGTGCTGCTGAAAAATATTCACGTTAAACATATCTTGGTAAAAGGAGCTTTATATGAAAAACAAAATCATGCTATATATTAACCTTCTTATTTCAGGAATTGCATTGCTGTTAATGCTTTTTGTCGATAAGAATTTTCCAGAGGGTGTTTTGTTCAAAGTAGCACTCCAGCATAAACCACCATATAATTTCGGAACGGACGCATCTTTCGCACTTGCCAAAATCCAGGGTTACGGAATATTCTTTATCGGCATCATTTTTGTATCATTTCTCGTAACAATCTGGTTCCAAAAGAAAAATAATGATTGCACTTATCGTTCTTCTCGTTATGAACGTCATTGCAATCGCTCGGCACAGATCAGAATAAGTTAGTAATCGGAATACTATACAAATATAAATTGCCAACAGCGTTTGCTGTTGGCAATTTTGCTTTTAGCAAGACTGCCAATAGAATAAGAAATCACATAGTGTATTAAGACGTAAATATATTACAATCGTGGCGTCACGTGTATAAATTCTCTATGAAAATAAGCCTCTGAGTGTTATACTGAAACAGAATGTAAAATTATATATTTTGAAGGATGGTAGAATTGAGGGAAGACAAATTAGTGAAAATTCCAGTGGACGATTCTTTGGATTCTCGAAGCTTATTTGGGAATCTGGATTGCAATATTAAAGAAATCGAGAAGACAACTGGAACAACAATTATACAGCGTGATAACAACCTGCTGATCAAAGGCGAGAACGGAGAATTGGCGAAAGCGATTCTGCTCAAACTTCAGGATGAGCTTCGTGCCTCAGGTAGCCTGGATTCACAGAAAGTGGGCTATATCATCGATGTGATGACGCAAGAAATTCCGTACGACGAGACAGAGAACGCACGCGATATTCTCTGCTACACGCATTACGGCAAGCCGCTTCGTCCGAAGACGCTTGGACAGAAGAGCTACGTGGATGCCATTCGCCGCCACAATATGGTGTTTGGCGTGGGCCCTGCGGGAACCGGAAAGACGTATCTCGCTTGTGCAATGGCGGTGAATGCACTGAAGAATAAAGAAATTGAACGCATCATTCTAGCGAGACCGGCAGTCGAAGCGGGTGAGAGTCTGGGCTTCTTACCAGGTGACCTTCAGGAGAAGGTGGATCCGTATTTGAGACCGCTGTATGATGCACTCTACGAAATCATGGGTGCAGAGGCGGCGGCTCGTTACAAGGAGAGGGGTGCCATCGAAGTCGTACCGCTCGCGTACATGCGCGGCCGCACGCTGGACAATTCTTTTATCATCTTGGATGAGGCGCAGAATACCACTCGTGAGCAGATGAAGATGTTCCTTACGCGAATGGGGTTCCATTCCAAAGTGGTAGTTACTGGCGACGTGACGCAGATTGATTTGCCGCGTGGTAAGGGGTCTGGACTACTCGAAGCTACACGCGTGCTTCGAAATGTGGAGGGAATCCAGTTCTGTTATCTGACCGAGGTGGATGTTGTCCGTCATGAACTGGTCAAAAGAATCATCAAAGCATATACCGATTACGAGAGTAAGAACGGAGGCGGAAGAAAATGATTATCGATTGCATCGACGAAGCGAACCTGCTTAAGCCAGGCACATTGGATAAAATCAAGCAGGCGTCTGCCGAAGTTTTCCGGCAGGAATTCGAGTTGGAGCCAGAAGAAGAGGAACGGCTTGAAGTATCGCTGACGATTACGGATGAAGAAACGATTCGTCAGATAAATGCGGATTACCGCAATATCGACCGCGTGACGGATGTGCTCTCTTTCCCACAGTATTCTTGTGCAGAAGAAGTAGAAGAAGAACTGGCGCAGCTCGATGAAGAAATCTCAGTGTTGCTCGGTGATGTCGTCATTTGCTATAAACGTGCTTGCGAGCAGGCTGTGGAATACGGTAATAGTGAAGAACGTGAGATTACGTATTTGTTCGTGCATAGCATGATGCACCTTCTGGGATATGACCATATGGAAGACGACGAGCGTAAGGTAATGCGTACTCACGAGGAAAGCGTCATGACAGCAATCGATTTGAAGCGCGATTAGCTTAGGTCGCTTATTTTGCTGAAAGATTATTTCGGAGCGAAGCTAAATTAATTAGAAATTCGATAATTTATTTAACATAGAAATGGAGATAGAATGAAGTCAGGTTTTATTGGAATTATTGGAAGACCGAATGTGGGCAAGTCTACGCTCTTGAATCAGATCCTGGGCGAGAAGATTGCAATTACTTCCAGCAAGCCGCAGACCACTCGTAACCGCATTACCGGAATTTATACCGATATGGCTTACGATAATGGAAATGGCCGTCAGCTGATTTTCTTGGACACACCGGGAATCCACAAGCCGAAGAATAAGCTGGGTTCCACCATCAACGAGACCGCGGTGAACACTTACAAAGGCGTCGATTTGATTGTTTTTATCATCGATGGATCCAAGAAGTTCGGTGCTGGCGATCAGTATTTGCTTGATATGCTCAAAGAAGTAGATACGCCAAAGATTCTCGCCATCAACAAAATGGATATGATGAAGCCCGAGGATTATTTGGAATTATACAACCGCTATTCCGAAATCGGAATGTTCGACGACATCTATGGCATTTCCGCGCTGAACGGAACCAATGTCGACGAGCTTCTGGAACGCCTGTCGGGATATATGCAAGAAGGTCCAATGTATTATCCAGAGGACATGGCGACGGATCACCCGGAACGCTTCATCGTCAGCGAAATTATTCGAGAGAAGCTCCTCGAATACCTGAGCGAAGAAGTGCCGCACGGTGTGTTTGTCGAAATTGAATCTTTCGAGGAAAAACCGAACATCACGAATATTGGTGCGGTAATCTATTGCGAACGTAAGTCGCACAAGAGCATCATTATCGGGAAGGGCGGCCGCAAGCTCAAGGGCGTAGGCAAGAGTGCACGAATCGAAATCGAAGCGCTGCTGGGAACCAAAGTGTTCCTATCCCTTTGGGTTAAGGTCAAGGAGAATTGGCGCGACTCTGATCGCACCATCCGAAACTTCGGATACAAAGACGAATAAATTGAATACGGATACTGAAAAGACTGATATAGAGGTGAAAGAATCACAGAATGCGGATTACGACGGATGGAATTGTTTTAAAACAGAATAAGATTTCCAACAACCGACGTATGCTTGTGCTCTTTACGAAGGATTACGGCAAAATTTCTGCGGGAACTAGTCTCTCGGAACGAGGCCGGAATCGCTCGGCACTGGCGCTTCGTCCTTTTACCTACTCCGAGTATGAGATTTTCAAGAACCGCGATTATTACAATATCAACGGTGCTGGTGTCAAAAGAAGCTTCTATTCCATCGGAGAAGATATCGACCGGTACTTGGCGGCATCGAAGGTCATTGAATACCTGAACAGCACACTGGAAGAAGGGCGGCCGCAGCCGAGGACGTTCGAATTGACGTTAGAATTTCTGGATGCTATTACTGAGGCGAAGGGAAATTATGACACGATGCTCTATGCGTACTTGGTGAAGTCCCTCGGAATGCAAGGGGTGATGCCGGAACTGAATCGCTGCGTTGACTGTGGACGCAAGCATGAAGAACTAGAAGCACCCATATTTTTCTCTATTTCCGGTGGAGGAATTCTTTGCAAAGATTGCTGCGAAAGAGAGAAAAGAAATGCGGTTCCGTTGATTTTCAGGCCTCATTTTGATATAGTTGAGGTGTTGAAATATATGGTGAGAAATTCGCTCACCACATTCTCGCGAATTCAGCTGAAGCCTAATGTGCAAATGGAGCTGAAGAATATTTTGTCGGAATATTTGGAATATTATCTGAATGTAGACTTTTTGAAAAACGATTTCGAATAAGGATATGCTTAGAATCTGTCAGGTGGCGATAGAACTTTCGCATGGACACGACACAAGCATTATCCAGAAGTCGTGAAAGGAGACAATATGGAAATTACATTAGAAAAAATCGAGCTGGTGAAGGACCGTACTGGCGTAAGTTACAAGGAAGCAAAAGCAGCACTGGAAGCTGCAGACGGTAGCGTTGTGGATGCTATCATCAACTTGGAAGAGTCGATGGACTTTGTGAACACAAGTGCAGAGGCTACTCCAGAATCCGAGAGTGCAATTAAGCGTCAGGTTAAGAAGACTATTGCTAAGGGCAATATGTCCAGAATCTTGGTTCGCAAGGGTGACAACATTCTTCTGAACCTCCCTCTGACGGTTGGCCTTCTGGGTGCCGTAATCGCACCATGGGGTGCAATCTTCGGCGTAATTGCTGCGGCTGGTTTCAATTGCAAGATTGAATTCATCAATGACAAGGGTGAGCTGACTGACATCAACGGCACCGTAAAGACTCAGTATCGCAAACTTCGCGATCAGGGTCAGGTATATTATGATAAGGGCATGGAGACTGTTGACAAGATTCGCGAGAGCGACCTATACAACGACCTAGTTGAGAAGGGTTCTGACATGTACTATGACCTCAAGGACAGAGGTCAGGATGTGTTGGAAGACCTCAAAGAGAAGACCGCAGATGGTATCGACACCGACAAGGTAAAAGAAAGTATCGATGGTCTCTGGAAGAAAGGAACAGATATCTTCCACAAGAATGACGATTCCGACGAAGTGGGTGAGGACTTCTTCGAAGGTTTTGATTTGGACGTCGATGATGCAGAGGCTCCAGCAGAGGAGACTTATGTTACTCCAGAAGAGACAGAGACGCTGGAAGAAGTAGAGTCTGATTACGAAGCAGCCGATGCAGCTGCTGCACAGGAAAACGCTTCCGAGGGTACTCCTGCTGAAGCAGCACCTGTAATTAGTGATGAGACGAAGGAAGATTTGGCAAAGGTCCTGAGCGAGGTTGCTCACGAGAGCGGTATCGACAACCTCTAGTCGGTGCAAGGCGATTCGTTTAATCACGCAGTTACGTTATAATGACGCTTGTCGCAATCGAATTTTGCGAAGCATATATATTTTTAAATTGGGAGAGTGCAGAGAAGAATGGCAGAGAACAATAAGGTAACAATGGAGAAAATCAAAGCACTGTGCAGCAACAGAGGCTTTATTTTTCCAGGATCGGATATTTACGGCGGATTAGCAAACACATGGGACTACGGTCCTCTGGGTGTGCTGTTCAAGAACAACGTAAAGAAGGCATGGTGGAAGAAGTTCGTACAGGAATCCAAGTACAACGTAGGTCTGGATGCAGCAATTCTGATGAATCCAGAAACATGGGTTGCTAGTGGACACGTAGGCGGATTCTCCGATCCGCTGATTGACTGCAAGAATTGTAAGTCGAGACATAGAGCGGACCACCTGATTGAAGAATACGCAAAGGCAAAAGGCGAGACCGTTGCTTGTGATGGCTGGGATAATGAGAAGCTGGAAAGCTACATCAAAGATAACAACATCCCTTGCCCAGAATGCGGAAAAACTGACTTTACACCAATCCGTAAGTTTAACCTGATGTTCAAGACATTCCAGGGTGTTACTGAAGATTCCAAGTCGGAGATTTATCTCCGTCCGGAGACCGCGCAGGGAATTTTTGTTAACTTCAAGAATGTACAGAGAAGTGCTCGTAAGAAGATTCCGTTCGGAATCGCTCAGATTGGAAAGTCTTTCCGTAATGAGATCACACCAGGCAACTTCACATTCCGTACGCGTGAATTTGAGCAGATGGAACTGGAATTCTTCTGCGCACCGGGAACAGATATGGAATGGTTCGAGTACTGGAAGCAGTATGCACAGGATTTCCTCAAGAACCTCGGCATGAACATGGAAAACATCCGTGTTCGCGACCACGAGAAGGAAGAACTGTCCCACTACAGTAATGCAACGTCTGATTTGGAATACTTATTCCCGTTCGGTTGGGGTGAACTGTGGGGTATCGCTGATCGTACTGATTTTGACCTGACTCAGCACCAGAATCATTCGGGTCAGGATATGAGTTACATGGATCCAGAAACTCACGAGAAATATGTTCCGTATTGCATCGAACCATCTCTGGGTGCCGATCGTGTTGCATTGGCATTCTTGATTGATGCTTATGATGAAGAGACACTCACGGATTCGAAGGGTAAGGAAGACACCAGAATCGTTCTGAGACTTCACCCAGCACTGGCTCCATATAAGGTTGCAGTCCTGCCACTCTCGAATAAGCTGAAAGAACAGGCTGAACCAATCTATGAAGAACTCAGCAAATACTTTAGTTGTGATTACGATACATCCGGCTCGATTGGTAAGAGATACCGCCGTCAGGATGAGATTGGTACGCCATTCTGCATTTGTGTTGACTTTGACACTGCAGAAGACAACTGTGTCACAATTCGCGACAGAGATACGATGGAACAGATTCGTCTGCCACTCTCTGACGTGTGTGAATATATTAATCAAAAGCTGGTGTTCTAATATACCGCTTTTAGGCTAATTTCAAAGGAGAAAGCTTATGGGAAAGTTTGTTTATTCATTCAATGAAGGCTCCAAGGATATGAGAGACCTTCTTGGCGGTAAGGGTGCGAACCTGGCTGAAATGACCAAAATCGGTCTGCCAGTTCCATTCGGATTCACCATCACAACGGATGCTTGCAAAGATTATCTGAGCAAAGATAGCGTTCTCGCTGATGAAATCGTCAAGGAAGTGTATGATCACCTGGATGAACTGGAACAGGTAATGGGAAAGAAGTTCGGAGATATTGAGAATCCGCTTCTGGTTTCGGTTCGTTCTGGTGCTCCGGTTTCGATGCCGGGCATGATGGATACCATCCTGAACCTAGGTCTGAATGATGATTCTGTACAGGGCCTTGCAGCGAAGACAGGCAACGACCGTTTCGCTTACGACAGCTATAGAAGATTTATTCAGATGTTCGGCGATGTTGTTATGGAAATTCCGAAGTCGAAGTTCGACCAGATTTTTGATGGTCGTAAGAAAGAAGTCGGTGCGGAGTACGACGTTGACCTGAATACAGAGGATCTCAAGGTTATTATTGAAGGATATAAAGCACTGGTTAAAAAGGAACTGGGAAGAGACTTCCCACAGGATCCGAAGGACCAGCTGATGGAAGCAATTCAGGCAGTATTCCGCTCTTGGAACAACGAGAGAGCAATCCTGTACAGAAAGCTGAATGGCATTTCCGCTTCTCTCGGAACAGCCGTTAACGTACAGTCCATGGTATTTGGTAATACGGGTGAGACTTCTGGTACGGGCGTAGCGTTCACACGTAGCCCGGTTAACGGTGAGAATAAGATTTTCGGAGAGTTCTTGGTTAACGCCCAGGGCGAAGACGTAGTTGCCGGAATTCGTACACCTCAGCCAATCGAGAAGATGAAGGAATCCTTCCCAGATGTATACGATAAGTTTGAAGACATCGCGGGCATTCTGGAGAACCACTACAAAGATATGCAGGACATGGAGTTCACCGTTGAAGACGGTAAGCTGTTCATGCTCCAGACTAGAAATGGTAAGAGAACTGCAGAGGCTGCTGTTAAGGTGGCTGTAGATCTCGTGAACGAAGGAAAGATTGACAAAGAGACTGCCATCATGCGCATCGAGCCAGATCAGATTGATCAGCTCCTGCACCCAACCTTCGATGCAGACGAACTGAAGAAGCATACACCAGTTGCAAGCGGACTTCCAGCTTCCCCAGGTGCAGCTTGTGGTGAAATCGTATTCTCTGCAGAAGATGCAGCTGCTGCAAATGAGGCAGGTAAGAAAGTTGTTCTGGTTCGTGAAGAAACTTCCCCAGAAGACCTGGCAGGAATGGTTGCTGCAGAAGGTATCCTGACTGCTCGTGGCGGAATGACTTCCCACGCTGCGGTAGTAGCTCGTGGAATGGGTAAGTGCTGCGTTGCAGGTTGCCATGCAATCACTGTATATGAAGATGAGAAGTACATGGAAATCGCTGGAACCAAGTATCATGAAGGCGATATTATTTCCATCAACGGTACCGACGGTAGCGTATACGTTGCAGAAATCGCAACGAGAGCGCCAGAGCTGTCTGGTAACTTCGGAACTATTATGAAGTGGGCAGATGAAATCCGCACCATCGGTGTTCGCACGAACGCTGATAATCCAAGAGATGCAAAGCAGGCCCTGGCATTTGGTGCAGAAGGCGTTGGACTGTGCAGAACAGAGCACATGTTCTTCGAAGATGAAAGAATTCCGAAGATTCGTCGTATGATTCTGGCAGATACGGAAGAAGAGCGCCGTGAAGCACTTGCAGGACTGTTGCCATATCAGAAGGGCGACTTCAAGGGTATCTACGAGACAATGGAAGGAAAGCCAGTTACTATCCGTCTTCTGGATCCACCTCTACACGAATTCTTGCCAAAGACGGAAGAAGATATGGAAGAACTGTCGAAACAGTTCAATATTCCAATGGAAAGAATTAAGGCGAAGACCGTTGAGCTGCACGAGTTCAACCCAATGCTGGGACACAGAGGTTGCCGTCTGGCAGTTACTTATCCCGAAATCGCTGAGATGCAGACAGAAGCAATTATTACGGCTGCACTGGAAGTGAAGAAGGAAAAAGGATACGAAATCAAGCCAGAAATCATGGTTCCACTGGTTGGTAACGTGAATGAGCTGAAGTTTGTTAAGAAGACAATCGAAGAAACTGCTGAGAAGTGCTTCGAGAAGGCTGGCGAGAGACTTAAC
>CAVFWT010000030.1:0-10774 GCA_963626305.1 bacterium
TATTATACGGAAACAGAGGCTTCATTGCAATTGTTTTTTGAAACGAATTTTACAAGTATTTTTTGTGAACTGTTTTTTTGTAAAAATCGTTTCAAGTGACAATTCAGAAACAATTGAAAGAGCGAATGTCATATCTTGAATCGGATAAAGCAGGAATAGGATGAATCACTTCATACGTCTATTTGTTCTCTTCCAGCCAACGAGTTGCACAATATGCCAGACAGCTCGAACCGATTGGACATACATCCTCATTGAAACGCACTTTCGGATTATGTGCCGGGTATTTTCCTCTTTCGTCTGTAAATCCAGCGGAAAGATACATAAATGTTGCAGGGACCTTCTCTGCAACTATTGCAAAGTCTTCAGAAGCACTAGCCGATATCCCTGGATAAGGCACCATTCCCGGAATCGCAAGTTCTTCCATGTAGCCTACAATTTCATCGGTGAGCTTTGAATCACAGATAAGCGGAGGAACTTCTGAAAGCATCGTGATTTCAACCGTTCCACCGTAACTTTCTGCCGTCTTTTCTGCAACTTCTTTCATCCGGTGAACCATCAATTCTCTAGAAGGAATATCATTGCTACGAATTGTTCCTTCCAAAACAGCGGTATCCGGAATGATATTCGCTGCAGTTCCGGCTTCGAACTTACCAATTGTCATGACGCAAGATTTAGATGGATCCACTTCTCTGGCGATGATGGATTCCAAAGCAGTATAAATATGCACTGCAATATTTATCGGATCAATCGACATATTTGGATATGCGCCGTGAGACCCTTTACCCCTAACCGAAATTCGGAAGCCGTCTACAGAATACATCATTGCGCCACTGTTATTATACATATAGATTCCTACCGGCATTTGACCGGCTGCTACATGATAAGCCAGTGCCGCATCAACATGCGGATTCTCTAAGATACCGTTTTCTATCATGTTCCTGCTGCCCTCAAAGGTTTCCTCGGCAGTCTGGAACATAAGTTTTACCGTGCCTCTAAGATTCGATTCATTTTCTTTTAACATCTTCGCTGCAGTAAGAAGCATCGATGCATGGAAATCATGCCCACATGCGTGTGCTTCTTTACCCGTTGGGCAAGCGAATTTCTCCCCGCTTTCTTCCGGAAGCGGAAGAGCATCCATATCCGCGCGAAGCATGATTACTTTTCCGCCTTGACCGATTGTTGCAGTTACGCCATAGCCGCATTCTTCAGACTGGATTCCATATTCCGACAGTTTCTCCATCACAAACGCCTTCGCTTTCGGCATGTCCAATCCAACCTCCGCATTCGTGTGAAGGTATCGACGGTTCGCAACAGTCTCCGGTGCGAGTTCCTTCGCTCTTTCATAATAATTCATTACCGTTCCTCCTGATTCATTCAAAAGACTATAGCGAATACAATGATTTCTTTGCAGTTTAAATGCAATTGAAAAAGGAATACAATCCCAGCAAAGTATCCTGCAAAGCTTATTGACGGGATGTATTCCTTCGTGCTAATCAAAATTGCGCCTCGCTCTTCGTTATCGACATGTCGCGAGTCGTTGCAACGTGAACATTCTTTTAGCCGAAGAATCGCTTGATTTCGATTTCGGCATTTTCCACAGAGTCGGAACCGTGAATGATGTTGTAGGTCGTGCTCGATGCGTAATCACCGCGGATTGTTCCAGCGGTTCCATCCTCAAACTTGGTTGCACCCATCAAGATACGCATTCCCTTAACTGCATTCTCGCCCTCTACGATCATTGCAAGAACAGGACCCGATGTCATGTATTCCAGCATTCCTGGGAAGAACGGCTTATCGGCTACGTGAGCGTAATGTTCTCTCAGAATCTCTTCGCTCAAAGTCATCATCTTCGCCTCTGTAATCTTGTAACCCTTGTCTTCGATGCGAGCAATTACTCTTCCCATCAGTCCGCGCTGAATGCAATCTGGCTTCAGCATAATGTAAGTTCTTTCCTGCGACATATTTTTTCTCCTTTTCTATGTCATCAATACAATCCACTTCTCCATCATATATTGTAGTGATGCGATAAGCAACCTGTTCTATTATTGGAATAGAAACGAAAACTCGTATTATCTTCGCTCACTGCGATTGGGGACTAAACATTCTCCTTTCGGCTAGCGAGATTATTCACGAACTGCTGTGCTACGCGGCCGGATTCTCCGCCATGGCGAATTGCCCATTGGTCTGCCTTGAGCAGAAGTTCCTCTTCCGAAAGTTTAATAGATTCGTTTCTCTCTGCCAGTGCGCGTACGATGTTGTGATACTCCTGATGTGCCGGCTTGTAGTAGGCAATGCTGACACCAAATCGAGCCGACAGTGACAACTTCTCTGCCATCGTATCGTTCTTGTGCATGTCGTTTGCATCCATCTCCCGGCGATCCGAGAAGCTTTCGCGAATCAGGTGACGGCGGTTGGAAGTCGCATAAATCAGAACGTTATCCGGGCGAACTTCGAGGTCACCCTCAATGACTGCCTTCAAGTATTTATACTCTGTCTCTGCGCTCTCGAACGAGAGATCATCCATATAGATGATAAAGCGGTAGTTACGGCTCTTGATGATGCTGATAATTTCCGGCAAATACTTAAAGTCGTGTTTGTAGACTTCAATCATTCTGAGGCCACGATCATAATACAGATTCAAGAGTGCTTTGATACTGGTGGATTTACCAGTGCCCGCATCTCCGTACAGAAGAACATTATTCGCGGGTTCTTCGTTCAAGAAAGCTTCCGTATTATTGGTAAGCTGTTTCTTCTGGATATCGTATCCAACGAGGTCATCGAGAACGACATCACTCGTTGCAGTAATCGGCACGATATCCGGCTTTCCGTTCTGTACAACAATACGGAAAGCTCGGTTCATTCCGAATTTGCCAACGCCATAATGGCGATAGAATTCCATAATGACCTCGTACATCTCTTCCACGGTTTTCGTCTGATCAATATCACGGCTCAGCTGGCATACGCGAAGGCTAACATTTCGATTGAAGAACTGTTCCTTCTTCGGTACCGACTGATAATGCGTAATGAGTTCAAAGCAATTCAGCCCGAGAGCCTCTTCCATCTTCGAGAAATCATAGTTGAAGAGTGCTTTAAAAATCGCGAAATCGTTCATCGCGAAATCGTTCACAGTTCCCTCTACGTGTTCATTTTTCTCCGAAACAAGCGTGAACGGATTCTCAGTCATCGCCAGCAGGAAGGCGAGGTAATTCTGCCACAGATTGCGGTCGAAGCCATACGATGTGCTGACATCCATCAGCTCATGAATTTCATCGAGAATGCGATCCGTCAACTGCGCTGCATCATAGTCGCCACTGTCAAAATCACGACAAATATCTGCCAAGCGGAACAGAATGGAATCTTTTCCGATATTTCTATAGATAACCAATTTTGATACTAATTTATACATTATTCTCTCCTTAACCCTTTTTCCATTTTATGATATATCAGAAACACCGAATTTTCAAGCTGTTCAAGTTTGCATAACACAAAAGCCGCCTGCACAGTCGCAGGCGGCGGATTGATATAACTTATTTTTTTCCTTACTAAAAGCAGTCTTCCATTGCGCCAAGCTTGTCCGGCAATTCGGCAATCGAATTCAGGATTCCATCGCCACCATCAATTTCACTCTGCTCCCCAAAACCGTAGGCGCAGCCCAGAAAATGGATTCCATGGATTTCCGCGACGCGTCGGTCGGAAGCGCGGTCACCAATCATCAGGTACTCACCGGGAAATTTCGCTTGAATATCCGGGAAGATTTCTTCTTTTGGCTTGAAGTCATAAGCCCCACAGCAATAGTATGCATCGAACACCTCATCCAGGCCGAAGTACGCACGTTGCGCATCCATGTAGCTCACTTTGCAGTTGGAAAGAATCACCATCTGAAATCCGTGGCTTTTGAGTTCGCGAAGAACATCCATCGCACTCGGATACATTCTCGCTTGGCCAGCTTGAATCAGCCGCACGATATTCTCACCCGTACGTGATGAACAAGCACCTTTCATTTCTTCCGGAAGTTCCGGCATGAAATCATTCCACATATCCACCGCATTTACGCCAAGATATCGACGAAATCGCTCATCGGATTGGTCCTCCGAGACAGAATATCCCTGGTCCGCCAGCCACTTAAGCGTCTGACGCAAGCTCGCACCGTACAATGATTCCGTATCGTGCAATGTGCCATCCCAGTCAAAAATCAAGGTTTTGATATTCATCGTTCCGAACTAACCCTGAATTGCTTTCTCGAGGTTTACCATTTCAATAGCGGAAAGAGCACAATCATAGCCCTTGTTGCCTGCCTTGGATCCCGCTCTTTCAATTGCCTGCTCGATATTCTCGGTAGTGATAATGCCGAAGAGTACCGGTACGCCAGTTTTCATGCTTACCTGTGCGATGCCCTTTGCCGATTCATTTGTTACCAGCTCATAGTGACTCGTTGCACCACGGATAACCGCACCGACGCAAATAACAGCATCGTACTTTCCAGACTCTGCCATCTTCTGTGCCATCAGCGGAATTTCGAATGCACCTGGAACCCAAGCGGCATCGATGTTACGCTCTTCTACACCGTGACGAACGAGTCCGTCTACTGCGCCATCCAGCAGTTTCTGAACGATGAAGCTATTGAAACGAGATGCGATGATTCCCACCTTCATTCCTTCTGGCGCAACAACCTTTCCTTCCAGCAAATTGATTCCCATTGTTTTTCCTCCTGTTCATTCGCAATTGCGATTCGTTTGTTTTACTTTCTATTACTTACTTAATATTTTTCTAAAAATAGATTCTATTTGTCGAACTTAATCTGCTCGAATACGTGTCCCATCTTGTCCTTCTTTGTTCTCAGATAGAATTCATCATATTTGCCCGGCTGAATTTCAATCGGAACACGCTCTACAATTTTAAAGTTGAAGCCTTCCAATCCGTAAATCTTGCTTGGGTTATTGGTCATCAGACGAATGGATTTTACGCCGAGATCCTGCAGCATCTGTGCACCCGACCAGTATTCGCGAAGGTCCGGAGCAAATCCCAGCTCGACGTTCGCTTCTACCGTGTCGCGGCCCTTCTCCTGAAGTTCATATGCTTTTAGCTTATTAATCAGACCGATTCCACGACCTTCCTGACGCATATACAAAATGACGCCACGTCCTTCTTCCTGCACCATCTTCATTGCGGTGTGGAGCTGTTCGCCACAGTCGCAGCGTGCCGAACCGAACACGTCACCAGTCATGCATTCCGAATGAACGCGGCACAGGACGTTCTCGCCGTCCGAGATATCGCCGCAAACCAGTGCGACATGGTGCTCCCCGTTCACATCGTTCACATAACCTTTGATGCGGAAATCACCATATGCGGTCGGCAGTTTTGCATCAGCAACACAGTTTACGTGCTTCTCGTTACGACGGATGTAATCCTGCAAATCCTTGATAGTGATGAAGCAGAGGTCATACTCTTTCGCCATCTCCTGCAGTTCCGGTGCGCGCATCATGGTGCCATCTTCGCGCATTACTTCGCAGCAGAGACCTACTTCATGAAGACCTGCCAGTCTCATCAAATCAACAGTTGCTTCTGTGTGGCCATTGCGGATGAGCACGCCACCGTGACGTGCAACCAGTGGGAACACATGGCCCGGTCTTCGGAGATCATCCGGCTTCGTATTCGGATCTGTCAGCATACGGCAAGTGTATCCACGTTCCTCTGCAGAGATTCCCGTCGTCGTATTGACATGGTCAATGGATACGGTAAAAGCAGTGCAATGATTGTCGGTGTTTTCCGATACCATCTGCGGGAGATTGAGACGATGTGCGTACGCCGACGACATCGGTGTGCAAATCAATCCTTTCGCGTGTGTTGCCATGAAGTTGACATTCTCAGTGCTTGCAAACTCTGCCGCACAAATGAGGTCTCCCTCATTCTCACGGTCGGGATCATCTGTGCACAGGATTAATTTCCCAGCGCGAAGTGCTTCTAATGCTTCTTCTACTGTGTTGTATTTAAAGCTCATTTTTTTATCCTCCATACATTCGTATTGGCTTTGTTCTATTTAATGATGAGTCGGACGCGGATGGACGTTCTAACATTTTTTTAGAATCCATTCTCGGCGAGGAACTCCCAGGTTACTCGGCTCTCTTGTTGATTCGAGCTGGAATTTGTGTTGGGTGTTGTCAGCAGTTTCTCGACATATTTTCCAACGATGTCATTCTCTAAGTTGACGATATCGCCGGCTCTCTTTCCTAGCAAGATAGTCTCGCTACCTGTATGCGGGATAATAGAGACGCGGAAGTCGTTGTTATTCAATTCCGCTACCGTCAAACTGATACCGTCAATAGTGATAGAACCCTTCTCAACAATGAGGCGAAGGATTTCTGGGGTCGTCTGAATGCGCACCCAGACCGCATTCCCCTCACGCTTCTGCTCAGTAATGGTACCGGTTCCATCGATGTGCCCCGATACGAGGTGTCCACCGAATCTTCCGTCTGCCGCCATCGCGCGTTCAAGATCCACGGGATCACCCGGTTTAAGCTGCCCGAGATTCGAGCGACGTAATGTCTCCGGCATTACATCTGCCGTAAAGCCGTCTGCCGTCATGCTCGTTACAGTGAGGCACACGCCGTTGACGGCAATGCTGTCGCCAAGCTGTGTTCCTTCGAGCACCTTCGAGGCTTTGAGATGAATTTCTCCCGATTGACTCCCCATTCGAATTCCATTCATCGTTCCTACTTCTTCTACGATTCCGGTGAACATATCATTTCTCCTTCCACGTTGTATTCCAGTAAGATGTCGCTCTGAAGCACCGAGATTTTCGAAAGCGTGAGCTTTGCCCCGTGATCAGGTATATCGGCACCCAAGCCTTCTACCGGAGTCTTCGCAGCCTTTCCGCCGAGGAGTTTCGGCGCAATATATGTATATATATGATGAACGATCCCTTCTTCCAGTGCGGATTGGTTGAGTGTGCCACCGCCTTCGATGAGCACGGAATCGATTTTCTCGGAACCCAGTCGCTGCATCAAAGTCTTTAGGCTCAGCTTTCCATTCTCTTGTGGAAGTTCCCATACACGAGCGCCGGCATTCTCCAGTGCAGTTTTCTTATCTGCATATTCCTCTGCATCGGTTGACGCCTCGTCGCGAGTTTCTGTCACCACAAGCAGCGGATATTCCTTTGCGGTGCGAACCAATTGGCTGTCCAGCGGAATTCGAAGCTTGCTATCGCACACAATTCGAAGTGGCTGATGTCCGCCCTCGATTCGGCAATTCAGCATCGGATCATCTGCCAAAACGGTTCCGATTCCAACCATAATTGCAGCGTATCTTCCGCGAAGCTGATGTACATGTCCGCGTGCCATTTCGCCGGTGATCCACTTGGATGCGCCGGTTCTCGTTGCAATCTTTCCATCTGCAGTCATCGCATACTTCATTGCGACGTAAGGAATTTTTGTCGTGATGTATTGGAAGAAAATTGGATTCAGTGCATCGCATTCTTCTCGCATAAAATCTTCTTCCACTTGAACACCGTTTTCCCGAAGAATTCGGGCTCCCTTGCCTGCTACTTTCGGATTCGGGTCTCTGGAACCGATGACCACTCTGGCAATTTTCTTCTCCAAGATAATTTCCGTGCAAGGCGGTGTCTTGCCGTAATGGCAGCAAGGTTCCAATGTAACATAAATGGTTGCACCTGCTGGGTCTTCCGTGCACGCCGCAATGGCATTTCGTTCTGCGTGGAGTTCTCCATATTTACGATGATACCCCTCCCCAATAATTCTGCCATTCTTGACTACGACCGCACCCACAAGTGGATTCGGCGATGTCCAACCAGCACCTTGCCGAGCTAATTCAATCGCTCGTTTCATGAATTCTGCATCGTTCATTCTCCGCTTTTCACCTCCAGAAAACAAAATGCCCCACACCTTTCGGAATGGGGCGTTGTCAGTTCAAAATATAAAAGCCCTGGAACAGAAGTTCCAGGGCGTCGGTTTCTGACCATCTTCTATCATCCAGACTATACTGTCGGCTTCGGAATTTCACCGAATCATGCGGTCCTCCGTGTATCTCTTGAGAACGCTCGCGGGCTATACCGCCGGTGGGGAATTTCGCCCCGCCCCGAAGATTAACAACAATTAAATTATAGCACCTTGCAATCAAAAGTAAAGGACTTCTTACGGATTACAACTGCCACATGGCGTATATCCTTCTTTGATTAATTCTTCTCGGCTCTTATTCGTCGATTCCATGTTCCGACTGCTCATATTCTTGACGGAATTGCACGTAGAATAATGGAACCGCATGGTATTGGTATTCAGCACGTATCCGTCGGATTTAGTGCTACCAGAGCTAGAAGTGGATATCTTGTTGCTATTTGTCATGTTACTCGATTGTGTCTTACTGCTATCCTTAAGATTCTTGCTGTAATATGTCTTTCCATTGCGACTGGTAGTATATCCGTCGCAATCGTCCTCGATGTTCGACTCGCTCTCTCCCGTAGCGTAATTGATGGAAATGTTCGGCTGGACATTATAGCAATAGATGTTAAAAGAAATTCCACTCCCCTTATCCTCTACCGAGTACGCTTCCATGTGGACACCGCGCGCAACCTTCTCTTTGCCTTTGAACACCGGTGTTACGCGGTACATTACGTGGTTCCCACTCGAACGGATATATTGAGCAATCTTTGACTCATAGGGTTCCATGCCCTCATTATTCATGTACTGTGTGCCCGTAATGAGATTCTCTTCCACGGCATCATTGCCCGTCAATTGCCAACCGATTATGTGACAGCGGTTATATAGAGCTTCTCCTGTAACACTCTTATACATAACCTGTCTCCATCCCGTCGGATGAATTTCGCTGATGGAACCACGCTCTTGTGACTCAGACGGCATCAAATCCTCGCCAAGGCATGCCATCGCACTGGTACAGCGTCCCATCGAATCCAATTCCCCCAATTTCTCGTAAGACTTGGTTGTAATTTCCGATTGTGTAAATGTTGGTTTTCCTTTGTTCACGTTGCAATACGGTGAATCAGAATACTTCGGAATGGATTCCTGAATGGTTTTATCCGAAATATTGCTCGGCTCCAAGCTGCCGTCAGACTGTTCCCAAGTTACGTTCGTCGATAATATAGAGGTATTATTTCCACTGATAAAATTCTTGCCGAGGAATCCGCCAAGAAGCAAGACGACGGCTAATGCGAACGCTTTGATTGAACTGTTTCTTTTCTTCTTCATGATGTTAATTATGCACTCCAGATTTCGGATAGTCAAATGTCATACGACAAAAGTGGATAAAAAAGCCGATGCAACGCATCGGCACAATGGAGCGGGTGAAGGGAATCGTCCCGTCCCCGAAGGGAGCTCTCCCAGAGGGGAAACCCTCAGGGTGAGATTCACTTCACCTTCTACTAAAAAACCGGCCTAGTGGCCGGCACAATGGAGCGGGTGAAGGGAATCGAACCCTCGACGCGAGCTTGGGAAGCTCGAGTTTTGCCATTAAACTACACCCGCATATTCAGTTGAAGGACTTGATTATTATAACCCTTCCGATCATTTCCGTCAATTTGATTTGATCAGTGTGGAATCGGGCAGAACCGATTCCACACTGATTTTGATTCTTATTTTATCCGAAATCGCAAACTTTTAAAAGATTTGTCTCGCGCAGTGATTGAGTTATGCTTCCAGTGCCTTCTGAATCATTGCCGGCAGCTTACGGCACTTCTCTTCGGAAATCGACGCGATGGATACGCGAACGCCCTTGGTGAACGGAACAACGAACACGTCAACTTCTTCGAGACGTTTGCTCACTGCATCCGGATCTTCACAAGGAACGGAGCAGAAGAATCCGCCGCGGAACGGTACCATTTCCAGGCCGATTTTCTGTGCTTCTTCTTCAAAGGCATGTCCACGTGAAAGAAGCATGTTACGGAATCCAGTTCTCTCCTCGTCTACTTTTGCAAGAAGTGCTGGATCCGAATAAATCTTTGCGATTACTTCCTGTGGACCTCTTGGGCAGTTCGACCAGCTTGCACGTGCGGAGAAGGATACAACTCTTACAAACTCGTCACGAACTTCCTCACTCTTTGCAATGCAGATTGTCGCTGCAGAACGGCATCCGTAGAACGTGAATGTCTTCGATGCACTGTATGCCAAGATTGGCAGCACATGAGAATCCAGTTCCTCGAGTTTTGGCAGGAAAGAACGAACTTCTTTCTCATCGCCTGCAAAATCAATATACGCAACGTCTACTACCAGCGCAACCTTCTTTGCAGAATCGGTTGCATTCAGGATGCGAACAACACCATCCCAATCCTCATCGGACAGCGAATATCCTGTTGGATTGTTTGCCGGAGTATTCAGGATAATCAAGAGGCGATCCTGAATGCGCAGAAGTTTGTTTACCTTATATTCGAAATCTTCCAAGTTGAAGTTGCCTTCTGCATCGAACATGTCAAATGTCTCTTCGCCTCTTCCGAGTTCCATTGCGATATTCTTATATGTTGTCCAGTGCCAATCGTGAGTCAGGAACTTGTCTCCCGGGCAAGTGTAATTGGCAATGGCATTTCTCAACGAACCGGTTCCTCCCGGAGAAGCGACAACACCCACATAACCCTTCGGCTGATAATCACCAAGAGCTGCTTTTGTAATGGCTTCTTTAAAGCCCGGTGTTCCTGCAATTGGTGCATATTCTGCATATTCAGCCGGTGCCAGCGATTTGACCGCCTCATCTACCGAAGACAGAACAATCAAATTGCCTTCGTCATCCAGAAGCGCGCCGATGGTTGCATTGATTA
>CAVFWT010000031.1:0-12730 GCA_963626305.1 bacterium
ATCGCCTTGCCAAGGCGAGGGTCGCGAGTTCGAATCTCGTCTTCCGCTCCATTTTATTTTTTGAGATTCATTCGAGAACTTTCGAGATTACTCGAGAAAAATCTCGAAAGTTCTCAAATGAATAGATTATCAGAATTATCAGACGACTGGGAAATTCCAGTCGTCTTTTTTCGTTGATTTGTATATTGCATGGGCACTGTGTATACATCCAATTCAATTAAACAGTCGAAAGGAACTCTCTCTTTATTAGATTAAATTATTCTAACTGTGCATTTGCATTGATAAAAATTATACAGATATATTCAAAAATGTGATTTTTTATAAGCTTTAATTAAGGTTTCGTGATACTATCATTCGGGCATAGCTGCGTGCTTATTGTTAACTTATTCGTTATTACTATTTTTATAATGAGGAGATTTAAGTATGAGGAAAAGATTATTTTCAATTCTCATGACGGTGGCGATGATCTTCACTCTATCTACGCCGATGGGAGTGGTATCCGCTGCGACGACAAGCTTGGCAATTAGTGATGCTAAGTGGACGGATGGTGATGAGATTACTGTTACGTTCGAATCAGAGGTGAAGTTAACCGATGATGCGAAAGATTTAATCCTAGCAAATGAAGAGTATGGAGGAAATTATTCTATATTTGCGGAAAGCGTTTCTGCAAATGGAAGTCAGGTAGTAATTAAAGTTGCCGACTTCACTAAAAAGGTATCTCAAATCAAATTTACGAAAGGCTCAATCACGGATGCAGACGGAAATGCATTATCGAGCGATTTGACATGGTCAGTATCAAAGGGAGCATCATCTATTACCGACGGTAGTCTTGATGTTACCTCCTTGCCATCGGCAGGCGGAACCGTTAAGGCAACAATTAATGGAAAAATGCTTCCAAGTTCTGGATACACTTATCAATTGTATAATTCTGTAAATTACAAATCTATTTCTGGTACCGTGAAGTACAATACACCTAGTCAAGCAGAAGTTACTTTTGAAGTTCCAGCAAATACAACCGAAAGTGAAGTCACGTATGAACTTCAGTACGTAAAGAGTTATTGGCAGAATACTGCTATCGGTGACAACAAAGTAACCGTTGCTGCGACTGGATCCTCTGGTGGCAGCGATGTCAGCATGGACTTCTGGGGTTATACTGTAACGCCAACATCTTTGGAGAGTAAAGGCGGCGATGTTACTGTCGATGTAAACTTCATGGAAGATAATGCGGATGGTGACGTACACTATCGCCTTCGCAAGAAGGCCTCCGATGGATCTTATACAGTAATTAAGGGAGATGAGTCGGTACATTTGACAAAGAAGGATTGTACTTTTACCGTAGCAATTCCAGAAAATACGGAAGCAGAAGATGCAACTTATCAGTTCACGCTGTCTGACACGAGTAACTTCATGAACAAGACGTCGAAGACGATTACGGTTGTTGGTGCAAGTTCTTCCGGTGGAGAGACAGAAGCAGATCCGACAATCACCAAGATGTCTACGCAGGATGTGGCAATTGCTGGAACTGGCGGAAGTGTTACAGTCAATATCGTCGGTACGAGCCTTAAGAAACTTAGCAGCGAGAATTTCAGCGTAACGAAGGATAATCAGGATGCTGGAATTGAAACCACATACATAGCAACCGATGACGAGAATGCGACATTGACATTCACGCTGCCTGCCAATAATACGGCTTCTGTACAGAAATACACTGTAACCGCACACAAGTGGGCTTCGGAAGATAGCAAGACGGTGGACGTTCGCGTCAACGTAGATAAGACAACAAAGACATTCTCGATTGAGATTGATCAATTTGCAGCATTTAAGAAATATGAAGAAGGAAGTTCTTCCATAGTGACACAGATTGAAATTCAGCTAAATCAGCTGGAATCTGTAACACTTGCAGAAAATTGGCGTGACTTGATTTTCTTTAGTTACGATAAGTCAACGAAGGATTTGGCGTTGACTGAAGAAGACGAAGCCGTTGTAAATGGCAACACCATTACTATCACATTTAAGAATCCAGGAAGCGTGCCAGGATTCATCGTATTTGAACGCGGTGCATTGGTTGCTCCAGATGGTGCGATTAATGATGGAAAGAATAACTCGGCATTCTATCTGAAGTCTGGTGCAACGGTTGCTTCGATGAGTTACAATCAGCTCAATTTCGATTCGAAGGGCGGCGAAGTCGTTGCGACCGTGAAGGGTAAGTACCTCAAATCCAGCAGCCCAGCATTGGCAGCAAAGGTATACAAGAATGATGGGAAATCAGCAGATTCGCTGGATGTGACGACAAAAGTAATTAGCGACGAAACCGCTGAAATTCACGTACAACTTCCGGAGAATACGACAAATCGTGTACAGGCGTATCGCATTATGCCAGTTGTAAATGGCATCAACACATATTCTACCTATATTTCTGGTTATGATGTTGTGGCGGTATTACCAGAAGGGGAGAACGTAGATGATGACAAGTCGAGATTGGCTTCTGTCGAATTGAATGGTGGCAATGATGCGGATGACCGTTCGGATGTCTATGATACTACTCTGACCAGTGCACAGTTTACGCTGAAATGCGATGCGATTATCCGCGGAACGAACCTGAGTGCAAAAAAGACTGCAGTCAAGGTTGTCGATGAAAATGGCGTTGAGTGGCCAGTTGTTCCAGTTTACGAATGTGGTGCGACCATTCGTTGGCAACGTTCCTCTAGCTTCATGGCAGATGACGCATCAAAGAATGAACAGCACATTGAATTCCTTGCACCGAGATGCCTTGGAACTACACATACATATAAGATGTATTTTGCAGTAGATGGCGAGAATTTCGACGAGGAAGCCGTTGCTACATTTATCATCCGTAATGATGGCATCTATCAGCCAGAAGACGGATTTACACTGGATGAGCTCGGCACACTCAAGGAAGTGCACGTTAAATATGTTGATACAAAAGGCAAAGAAATTGCGGAATCCAAGAACGTTAAGGGATACGGTATCACCGAGCTGTACATGATGGGACTCGACGCGAAGAACATCAAGGGATATAAGGTGACAAAGTGTAACAAGGATACCAATTGGTTCCTGGCACCGACATTCAATGAAGAGAAACAATCCTACGAATTTGAATATGGACAACACTTCATGCGCGACCTCGAAGGCGACGACGTCATCTACACGTATGAAGAAACGACTCCGACGGTTAAGCTATCGACATCTACCTATACATACGATGGCAAGACAAAGAATCCATCTGTAAAGGTGACGCTCAATGGAAAAACTGTTTCCTCGAAGGAGTATACCGTAAGCTATGCATCCGGCAGAAAGAATGTCGGCAAGTATAGCGTCAAAGTGACCATGAAGAGCGAGGGGAAGGAAAGCAGCACCGCATACTTCAAGATTAACCCGAAGAAGACGGCACTCAAGAAGGTGACCAAGGGCAAGAAGTCCTTCACCGTGAAGTGGAGCAAACAGTCTAAGCAAGTGACCGGATATCAGGTGCAGTACAGCACTTCGAAGAAGTTTACGAGCAAGACGAAGACCACTTCCGTGACCAACTACAAGAAGACTTCGAAGAAGGTTTCGAAGCTGAGTGCAAAGAAGAAATATTACGTAAGAGTTCGTACTTACAAGACCGTCAATGGTGTGAAGTATTATTCTGGATGGTCGAAGACGAAGTCCGTAAAGACTAAGTAATCAAATGATGCAATTTGTTTGCTAAAATCAGGAAAGGCGAGCCATCTGGCTCGCCTTTCTCTTATCTATGCAAACACGTCCGAGGGTGCAAACAATTTCTTTCATATTACTTACCGGTATGCAATTTCTAAAGCACTCCACTTATTATGCGAATACGCCTCAAAATCCATATCTTATTCACATTTGCGCCTGCAAATAGTGTAAAATGGAAATATAAAATTATTTTAGCAGCTATTATTTTTCTCTAAAGGAAAGAAAGGACGAACCATGATTAAGACACGAGATTGTTACAAAGAATTCTCCTTGCAGGAATCTTTGGATGACGCATTTCCGGATGATCGCATTCCGCTTCTTTCCATGCACCAGCTTCGGGCGAAAGATTTTAGAATTTCCCGTAAGATTTCTTACGAGCGCACGGTGAATGATTTCTTGCTTGCGCTCAGCGTCAACGATTCTTTGCGTTCGCTTCGAAATCGTCCGGATATTGTAATTCTGCTCAACGAACAGGGTGTGCTGATTCGGGATAATTGGGAATGGAAACTTTATTTTACCCCGGATCAATTCGAACGCTCTACGTTAGCAGACGGCGCAGATCTCTATCAGGTTTTCGAGGGACTGAATCGTAAGTGGGAGGCAGGGGAGCTTGCCATGTCGATTCTGCCAAAGCGCAGCCTTAAAACGCTCGTAGCAAATGTGGCACCATATTCCATTCTCGATGAGTATTGCAAGCACCAGCCGGGACATTACCTGGCGGTTGCGGAGAAAATCGTCGTGGACGGAACCGATGAGCTGCTAAAACACGTTCCGGTATGTCGTTACAACAATCTGATGACGGTGGACGTGAACGAAATTGAGAATTACAACACCATCAAAATGCTCCTGGATGATTATGCCGAGCAGTGCGAATCGGCAGGAGTGGGAGAATCGATTCAGCCGCTCTCGATTGCAGTCTTCGGATACCCAGGATCGGGCAAATCCTTTGGCGTTAAGCAGATTGCGGCAACCAGCGGAAACTTTGCCGTGTCTGCAATTAATATATCTCAAATTGAAACATCGGGTGAGCTCTTCAAGGCACTCGATGAAGCGCTTGCCAATGCAGAGGGAAGCATTCCGCTTGTATTCTTTGATGAATTCGATTCCGAACTGAATGGTGTGAGCCGCGGATGGCTTCGCTACTTCTTGGCTCCGATGCAGGATGGCGAATATTCACTCCAAGGCAAAGTCAAGAATATTAGCCGGGCGGTATTTGTTTTTGCAGGAGGCACAGCGCATTCCTTTAACGAATTCCTGCCGGGCGATGATGAAGAGAAGAATCTCGCGTTCCAGCGAATCAAAGGACCGGATTTTGTCAGCAGACTCAAGGGTATACTGAACATTCGTGGTCTTAATCCAGATTGCGATTCCGACCGTGGTTACATTATTCGCCGTGCCATGCTTCTGCGCCAACAGATTATTCACCGCATCCCGAATGTGTATGACAAAGAAACTAGCAAAGTTCGCATCTCGAAAGGCCTTCTGTCTGCGTTGCTCCGGGTATCGGAGTACCGCCACGGTGCACGCTCTCTCGAATTTATTCTGGCGATGTGCAGACTGTCTCACGTAGACCGCTTCACTCCGTCGTATCTGCCGATGAACGCACAACTGGACATCCATCTCGATGTGGACGATTTCGAGCGCAAGCTTACGTTTGAGCAGATTCTCGGAAGCATGGTGGAGAAATATGCGGAAACTTCTCACGAGGAGTACCGTCAGAGAAGGTTAAAAGAAGCTTCATTAGAGCTGATGGGCCCGACCGGAGAGACCGACCAGGATGCGTTGGATGCCGTCTGGGAAGAAGCGGAGATGGCGGAATGGGATGAACTCGATGAGTTCTATAAGGAAGGATATCGCTCACGTATCCGTTTCCTTGGCGAGAACCTCGTGCAATATAATGCGATGATTGGCATCCGACCAATTGTTCCGAATGCCGTGGACACGATTCGTGACCTCTACGGACCAGATCTCGAGATGCTCTCTGAAATTGAGCATCAGCGCTGGGTCAAAGACAAGAAGGAAGACGGATGGGTTCTCGGGCCGAAAGATTCCGAACTCAAACATTCGGCAGAGCTCATACCGTATGCAGAACTGAGCGAGAGCACGAAGAATTTCGTCCGAAAAGAAATTCGCGAGGTACCGAAACTCCTCAAAGCGGTGGGCTATGAGTTGTACCGTAAGTCGTTCTAAAAAATAAAAAGCGATAACAGAGAAATTTCATCCTCTGTTATCGCTTTTTGATTTGTATTTATTCTTCGGCATCGACGAATGGCACGGGCTCGTCGTCTTGAATTTGTGCCAGAAATCCGCGTTCTTGCAGCTTCTGATGGATTTCATCCAGAATTTCTTCGCTGTCCGCTTGAATCGTATGGTAGTGGTAGCCGGAAGTGGAGCGAGAGAGAAGTTTGCTTTTACCATCCTTAATCTCACGGAGATAATTCGTAATATCTCTTCGCGAATGAATGTTGAGTTCGCCACGGATGATGCCGTAGATTCGGTGGTAGATAAAAACATCTAGCAGTGTTCCGCCTTGATCGACGATGAGCTGCATCTCTTCCTCTGCCTCATCCTCGGTATGAATCACCTTGAAGACACGAGTGGCACCGCATTTTTTGTCGCGGAGAATGTAGCCACGGTGGGTCGGTACGATGTCATATCCTTGCGCACGAAGGAGCGCGACGTCTGTAACAATCACCTGACGGCTAACACCGAATTCTTTTGCGAAGTTCGTTCCGGATATCGCTATTTTGTTGTTCTGTAATTCTTGAAGAATGCCGGCTCTTCGATTCTCTCCGTTCATTGAATACCTCTTGTTTGATAAAATTATCATCCTTATTATACAACAGGAACGGCTATAAGTCACAGGCGATTTGCGGTCACTCCGGAAAAACGCTCGTGATAACCCAACCGCAAAAAATCATCATTTTGTAAAGTGAAATGGATTCTTTTGTTGTTCCTTTAATCCTTCATTTATTCTGAACTCGCGGAAAATCAAGTAAAATCTGCGACTTTACAAAAATTTGATATTTCGTTTACAGAGGAATGATAGTGAGATTCCTAAGCCTCCGATAGAATGACAGTAGTTCAAAAGGAGGATAGAAAGATGAACGAAAATTTACAGACAGTGTTCGGTTTGCTCGGTGGACTTGCTCTGTTCCTATATGGAATGACGAGCATGAGTGATGCGCTCCAGAAAGCAGCCGGCGATAAGATGAAACGTATTCTGGCATTCCTGACGAAGAACCCGGTGATGGGTGTTCTCGCAGGAGCCATCGTAACTGCAGTACTTCAGAGCAGTTCCGCAACAACCGTTATGATTATCGGTTTTGTTAGTGCTGGACTGATTAGTATGCCACAGGCGATTTCCGTAATATTCGGTGCGAATATCGGAACCACCATGACGGCACAGTTACTTGCTTTTAAAATCAGCGACTATATATACCCGATTATTTTCATCGGATTTATGATGTTCTTCGCATGCAAGAAGGAGAAGATTAAAAACATTGGTATGGTAATTTTCTCCTTCGGCCTTCTCTTCGAGGGTATCGAAATTATGGGTAGCGTAATGAAACCACTCGCTACCAGCCAGATTTTCCTGGACTTGATGGGTCAGGTAAAGGATATTCCAATCTTAGGAATCCTGCTCGGAACTGCGATGACGCTCGTTGTACAGAGCTCTTCGGCAACGATTGCGGTACTTCAGAATTTCGCCTCACAGGCGGGTCCGGATGGTGTGACCAGTGTTATCGGTCTTGCCGGTGCGATTCCGATTCTGCTCGGCGACAACATCGGAACAACGATTACCGCAATTCTGGCATCCATCGGCCAGTCTAAGGATGCAAAGCGTGTAGCAGCAGCACACTGCACATTCAATGTGACCGGATCAGCGATATTCTATTTCCTGATACCGCTTTATTCGAAATTTATTCAATGGATTTCACCGAAAGGTAATGAAATCGACGTTATTTCGAGACAGATTGCAAATGCTCATACATTCTTCAACTGCACGATGACACTCATCTGGCTGCCACTCATTCCAATCATGGTGAAGTGGGTTCGTTGGCTCATCAAAGCAGATAGAAAACCATCCGTTGACCTTGGGGAACCGAAGTTCCTCGACCGCCACGTACTCAGCCAGCCATCGGCAGCCCTGTATCTGGCTTCCAGAGAAATCGGAAATGTTGCGAACCTCGTTCGCGATATGATTAAAGCAGCTCAGGACATTGTCAAGAAATCGAAATTCCAAGAAACCGAGAATCCACTTGGAGATTATTCGGAATCCATTCAGCGACTACATCGTTCCATTTCGGAATACTTGGTAACACTCTATGAAGAGAGCAAAATGAATGACGCCCAGACGGAACAGGCTGCGGGTCTTCTCGGTGTAGTAACTACCCTAAAGAGACTTTCCATCCGAAGTGGCGAAGTGCTGAACCAGATGAAAGATATCGCGACGATGGGCAAAGACCTTTCTGGAATTGCGCGAGAAGAATTGGTAGAGTGTTTCGAAGATGTACAGAAATTCTTCGGAAAGGCAATGGATGCGGTTGCGTATTCTACGCCAATTACCGTTGAGGAAATCAATCGAGCGAAGAAGGAAATGAGACAATCTCAGAAGGCATTCCGTAAAGCGCACTTGAAACGTGTTCAGAACGGTGAATGCGATGCCGCATTGACGGATTCCTTCAATGATATCATCTACAATATGGAACGTATGGCGGACGATTGCGTCGAAATTGCAACCGAAGCAGAGGATAACGTCCACTTCGTACAGCGTTCCGAAGTGGGAATCATCCTGCCGAATGAAACGGAAGAAGATATCAAAATGGGCGATTTCAGCCAGGTGAACGGTTAAATTTACCTGCTCTGCTCCTTATTCAACTTTCTATCCTGTAGGCGGAGTCGGTGATTTAATAGATTGAAGAAGGCAATACACCTTTGGTGTATTGCCTTTATTTTTACAAAAAAATATGTTAGCATGAAACAAATGTATAAGAAAGAGGGCGAACCATGGCAGAACATAATGGCAGACAATACGAAGGTGCCGAGAATTTTATTCCCGTCCCATGTGGACGAACTGACGATGACCTCAACAGCGAGGTCGAAGCGGTGAGCCAGGCGATTCTGGAAGATTACCAGAAGGGCAGGGATATCGACAACCTCAAGTATTTCGAGCAGCCGGACCGCGATGAAGTGGAGTTCATCTTGAATGAACTGCTCACCATTGCGTTCCCGGGATATTACCGGAGCAAGGATTATCACACTGTCCACCCGGAGACCAAAATTAGCGTAATTGTCGAGGACGTGATGTACCGTCTTCGCAAGCAGATTGAACTCGCGCTGTTATATGACGATAAATGTGCAGCGTGCGACCGTGAGACGCGCAAACACAAGGCGAAAGCGATTACCCTGGAGTACTTCCGCCAGTTCCCGGAAATCCGTGAATACCTCGATACAGATATTGAAGCAACATTTGAAGGCGATCCAGCAGCGAACAGCAAACACGAAATTTTGCTGTCTTATCCGGGGGTTCTCGCGACGGCAATCTATCGCCTTGCACATGGACTTCAGCGTCTCAATGTGCCATTGATTCCTCGAATGATGACGGAATATTCGCACATGAAGACGGGGGTGGATATCCATCCGGGTGCGAAAATCGGCAAATATTTCTGCATTGACCATGCGACCGGCGTTGTTGTGGGCTCCACCTCCATTATTGGAGAGCATGTAAAAGTATATCAGGGCGTGACCATCGGTGCGCTTTCGACCAAAGATGGTCAGAAGATGCACGGAACAAAGCGCCACCCAACCATTGAAGATTATGTTACGCTGTACTCCGGCGCATCTGTTCTGGGTGGCAATACGGTTATCGGTACGGGCGCTGTAATTGGCGGTAATGCATTTGTGACGAAGTCGGTAGATCCGTATACGACGGTAACTATCAAGACGCATGAGATGGTCGTAGACCATAAGAAACATGTGAAGACAGAGGAGAAGGAACTGGAGCAGGATGAGAGCTGGTTCTATGTAATCTAGCCGATGGTCCGGCATTGAATATATTGAAGTGTTTCGCGGAAATCGTATAATGATAATATGTAATGTATTTCATCCTAATAAGAGATAGAAGAGGTGGATGTCATGGTAAAAGAAGTAATTCTTGCGGATATGAAGGAAAAGACAATCGGTGCATTTACCGGTGGATACATGTGCTCGGAAACGGTGGTGTACATTCTGAATAAGTATTATGACTTAGGTATTTCGGAGGATGCGATTGCGATGAGCACGGGTTTCCCGTTCGGATTTGGCGATGGCGGAAATGTTTGCGGTGCGGTTGCTGGTGCGACGATGTGCCTGGGCAAAGTCTTCGGTCGTACGGTGCCGGGGGATCCGAAATATCAGAAATGTTGCACACTGGTTCGCGAGCTGAATGATGATGTAATTGCAGAATATGGCACGACCATCTGTCCGCAGCTGATTGAAGATTATGATTTCAAGGAACCCGATCGGAAACAACATTGTATCGGTATTGTACTGACGGTAATCGAATCATTCGCGGAAATTATGGAGCGTGAATGCGGCGTGACTGTCGTGCGCGAGTAACGCGGATACGTTTGAGGTTAAAAAAATGAACCACTTGGCGAAGACACTTGCGTAGCTCTTGACCGAGCCAGTGGTTCATTTCTTATGCAGATATTTCGTAACACACGGCGTTCGGTATAATCGGAAATTTCGGCAAAGGGAAGTGTGTTTTTAGCGAGCAATTTATGGTATACTGAACTAGGACTATGAGATAATTCTTTATAAAAATAATTTAGGGTAGGAGGTATCATTATGCCACTAGTAACAACCACCGATATGTTCCGCAAAGCTTATGATGGCGGATATGCAATCGGCGCGTTCAACGTCAACAATATGGAAATCGTTCAGGCGATTACGGCTGCTTGCCGTGAGGAAAATGCTCCGGTCATTCTTCAGGTATCGAGAGGTGCGAGAAGCTACGCAAACCACACTTATCTGATGAAGTTGGTAGAGGCAGCGGTTAAGGAATGCCCAGATATTCCAATCGCACTTCATCTGGATCACGGTCCGGATTTCGAAACTTGCAAATCCTGCATCGACGGCGGATTCACATCCGTTATGATTGACGCTTCTTCGAAGCCGTTCCAGGAAAACATCGAGATTACGAAACAGGTCGTTGAATATGCTCACAAATACGGCGTAGTCGTTGAGGCTGAGCTCGGAACACTCGCTGGAATTGAAGATGAAGTCAAGGTTTCTGCAGAGGATTCGTCGTACACTCATCCAGAAGAAGTAGAAGAATTCGTTACAGAGACTGGTTGTGACTCCCTTGCAATTGCAATCGGAACGAGCCACGGCGCATATAAATTTAAGCCAGGAACGAAGCCACAGCTGCGCTTCGATGTGCTGCACGAATGCGAGAAGAGACTCCCGGGATTCCCAATCGTTCTTCACGGTGCATCCTCGGTTCCGCAGGAATACGTTCAGATGATTAACGAATACGGTGGCAATATGCCGGGCGCAATTGGCGTTCCGGAGGATCAGCTGAGAGAAGCTGCTCGCTCTGCTGTATGCAAGATTAATATTGACTCGGATATTCGTCTGGCAATGACCGGTTCAATCCGTCGTTACCTCAATGATAATCCGGCAGACTTCGACCCACGTAAATATCTGACAGCTGGTCGTGATGCAATCGAGGCAATGGTTCGCCATAAGATTGTTGACGTACTCGGTTGTTCGGGTAAAGCGAAATAGGGCAGAGAAGTCAATTACATAGCAGTCTTTGTTTTTCATAAGTTCAGGAATACCGTCTGTTGCCCGCGGAAGTGGGCGGAGGCGGTATTTCTGTGCAACAATTACAAGAAAAAGGAGAGCGAATTTCGCTCTCCTTTATTTCGTGTTCTGTAATGTTGAATCTTTCGATTTCGATGACTGATTCGCTAGTCGGATTAGTTTTCCTCTGCTGCTTCGCTAGCTTCCTCAGCAACTTCTTCCGTAGCCTCTGCCTGAATTTCTTCTGCAGCATCTTCCGATGCCTCTACTGCTTCTTCAGACGTCTCTACAACGTCTTCCTTTGCTTCCTCTACTGGAGCTGCAGCTTCCTTCTTCGCATTTTCCGAAGCTTTCTTAGCCTTTGCGGCAGCAGCCTTCTTTTCCGCCTTCAGAGCCTTCTTCTCCGCTTTCTCAAGCTTCTTTGCTTCCTTTGCTCTCTGAATTGCTTTGGATTCTGCTTCAGTCAGATAGTTGTCCGGGTTCGCTTTGCGAACTTCATGATAAACCTTTGTAATGCCCAGTGTCATGATCGCAAATACCAGATAGCTCAGGCACTGAGTCAGGATGTAACCGATTGCAGTTCCAAGGTTGGAAGTGATGGAAGTTCCGTACTGAGTGAAGTAGGAAACCAGGTAAGTTACTGTAGTATAGAGCATGTACAGTGTGTACACGAAGAGCAGTGCAGTAATTACGTACATTACAATCTCGAATTTCGATTTCTTAAGCATTTTCTTATCCATTGGTGATACCCTCTTTCATTTATTAGTTTTAGTAAAAATAAATTTATTCATATCGTCGGTTTCGACGGATATATCGAATTTGCTTTTGGCGGATATTACTTCATATCCTTGATGAATGCTTTGTAGCAGCGATATGTCTCATAGACATCGGCTTTGCTGGACACTTCCCAAGGGGAGTGCATGCACAGGATTGCGACACCGCAGTCGATGACTTCCATGCCGTAATTCGCCATGATGTAAGCGATAGTTCCGCCGCCACCTACATCGACCTTGCCCATTTCAGCAGTCTGGAACTGAACCGAGTGGTCGCTGAGAAGTTTGCGGATTTCGGCAATGTATTCTGGATTTGCATCACTGGAGCTGCTCTTACCGCGGCCGCCGGTGAACTTGTTGAATACCGGACCTTTGCCCATGAACGCAGCATTCTTTGGTTCGAATACTGATGCGTACAGCGGATCGAAAGCTGCGCTGACATCGGA